>NZ_JACBWZ010000749.1 GCF_013870595.1 Streptomyces sp. WELS2
CACGCTGACGGAGGACCTGCTGGAGATCTCCCGGCTGGACACCGGACGGGAGCGGCTGGAGCTGGGCACGGAGGCGCTGGGCGCGCTGGCCGAACGCGTGGTGCGGGCCTCGGGCACGGACACCGAGGTGCGGGTGGTGCGGGACGTGCGGGTGGAGACCGACCGGCGCCGGCTGGAGCGGGTGCTGGGGAACCTGGTGGCCAACGCGCACCGGCACGGGGCGCCTCCGGTGGTGCTGACCGTGGACGGGCCGGCGGTGACCGTACGGGATCACGGGCCCGGGTATCCGGAGTACCTGGTGGCCCACGGGCCGCAGCGGTTCCGCACGGAGGGCGGGGCGACCGGGCACGGGCTGGGGCTGACCATCGCGGTGGGGCAGGCGGAGGTACTGGGCGCCGCGCTGGGCTTCGGCAACGCGGTCGACGGGGGCGCGGTGGCCACGTTGCGGCTGCCCGGGGGCGGGCAGGGGGCGCGCCCGGCCCCGTAACAACGGACACAAGAGGTCCCATTTCGGTAGGTTCCGGGCATGACGAAGGCCGGAAGCACTCTGGCGGCGGCCGGCGCTCCCGCGCGCGCCGTGCGCCTTCCCCGGCGCCGGGGCGTCGAGCTGTCCCTGCTCGTGCTGGCCGTCCTGCTGTCCGTGTACGGCTACTGCGCGGTGGGGCTGGCCCGGTCCGGGACCGTGCCGCCGGGTGCCGCCGGGTACGGCGCCGGGCTCGGGGTGCTCGCCCTGTTCGCCCACATCGCGGTGCGGATCCGGGCGCCGTACGCCGATCCGCTGCCGCTGCCCATCGGGGTGCTGCTCAACGGGCTGGGCCTGGTCCTGATCTACCGGCTGGACCTGGAGACGCCGGGCGACCGGGCGGCCCCGACCCAGCTGGTGTGGTCCACGCTGGGCGTGGGGCTGTTCATCGGGGTCGTGCTGGTGCTGCGCGACCACCGGGTGCTCCAGCGGTACGCGTACGTGTGCGTGGTGGCCGCCCTCGCCCTGCTGGCGCTGCCGATCCTGTTCCCGGCGGTCAACGGGGCCCGGATCTGGATCCGGATCGCCGGGTTCTCCATCCAGCCCGGCGAGTTCGCGAAGGTGCTGCTCGCGGTGTTCTTCGCCGCCTATCTGGCCGCCAACCGCAGCGCGCTGTCGTACACCGGGCGCCGGCTGTGGCGGCTGCAGTTCCCGACCGGGCGGGTGCTGGGGCCGATCCTGACGATCTGGCTGGTGAGCGTCGGCGTACTGGTGCTGGAGCGGGACCTCGGGACCTCGCTGCTGTTCTTCGGGCTGTTCGTGGTGCTGCTGTACGTGGCCACCGGGCGCACCGGCTGGATCGCGGTCGGGCTGCTGCTCGCCGTGCTCGGCGCCGTCGCCGTGGGACGGCTGGAGCCGCACGTGGGCGCGCGGATCGAGGACTGGCTGCACCCGTTCGCCACCATCGAGGCCGGACAGGGGCCCAACCAGCTCGCCCAGTCGCTGTTCGCGTTCGCCGCCGGCGGGCTGCTCGGCACCGGGCTGGGGCTCGGGCACTCCACCCTGATCGGCTTCGCCACCAAGTCGGACTTCATCCTGGCGACGGCCGGGGAGGAGCTGGGCCTGGCCGGGCTGGCGGCGATCGTGCTGCTGTACGCGCTGCTGGTGGAGCGCGGCTACCGGGCCGGGCTGGCGCTGCGCGAGCCGTTCGGCCGGCTGCTCGCGGTCGGGCTGGCCTCGATCGTGGCGCTCCAGGTGTTCGTGATCGCGGGCGGGGTGACCGGGCTGATCCCGCTGACCGGCATGGCGATGCCGTTCCTCGCCCAGGGCGGCTCCTCGGTGGTCACCAACTGGGCGATCGTGGCGCTGCTGGTCCGGGTGAGCGACTCGGCGCGCAGCCAGTACGACGGCCGGGAGGCGCCGTGACCGAGTACGGCTCGCTGCCCGACCGGGGACGGCCGATGGCCCGGTACATCCGGCACGCCCGCGCGTTCTGCGCCCTGCTGCTGGCGGCGCTGCTGGCCAACGCGGCCCGGGTACAGGTGGTGCAGTCGCGGGAGTACGACGGCAACCCGGCCAACCGCCGGGACACGATCGCCCGTTACCAGCGGCCGCGCGGGAACATCCTGGTGGACGGCCGCCCGGTCACCGGCTCGGTGGACACCGGCGAGCAGCTGCGCTACGAACGCTCCTACCGGGACGGCCCGTTGTACGCCCCGGTCACCGGCTTCGCCTCCCAGCGGTACGGCACCACGTTCCTGGAGCACGCCGAGGACGGGGTGCTGTCCGGCTCCGATCCGCTGCTGCGGCCGCTGCCGCTGTGGAACGACTCGGGCCGGGCGCGAGGGCGCGGCGGTGACGTGGTGACGACCCTGAACCGCCGGGCGCAGGAGGCCGCGTACCGGGGTCTGGCCGGGCGCAAGGGCGCGGTGGCCGCGGTGGAGCCGGCCACGGGGCGGATCCTGGCGCTGGTGACCAGTCCGTCGTACGACCCGTCGGAGCTGTCGGGCAACAGCGAGGCGGTGGTGTCGGCGTGGGCCCGGCTCAACCACGATCCGGAGAAGCCGATGCTCAACCGGGCGGTGCGGCAGACGTATCCGCCGGGGTCGACGTTCAAGGTGGTCACCGCGGCGGCGGCGCTGGACGCGGGGGTGGTCACGGACCTGGACGAGCGGACCGACTCCCCCGACCCCTACCGGCTGCCGGGCACCACCACCCGGCTGACCAACGAGGGCGACGGCTGCGCGGACGCCTCGGTGCGGGACGCCTTCGAGTGGTCGTGCAACACGGTGTTCGCCAAGCTGGGCGTGGACGTGGGGGTGCGGGACATGGTGGCCACGGCGCAGGCGTTCGGGTTCAACGACACCGAGGTGCGCATCCCCTTCTCCGTGGCCCCCAGCACCTTCGACCCGCACGTGGACCGGGCGCAGCTGGCGCTGTCGTCGATCGGGCAGTACAACACGCGGGCCACGCCCCTGCAGATGGCGATGGTCGCGGCGGCGGTCGCCGACGGCGGGGTGCTGCGGCC
>NZ_JACBWZ010000075.1 GCF_013870595.1 Streptomyces sp. WELS2
CGTCTGGGGGCTCGCCGAACTCCCCGTGCGCTACGGCCGCGACACCCACCAGATCCTGGCGGACGCCGCGGCCGGCGAACTGTCCGCGCTGCTGGTCGCCGGGGTGGAGGTCGCCGACCTGCCCGATCCGCCGCGCGCGCGCGAGGCACTGGAGAACGTCGGGTTCCTGGTGTCGCTGGAGCTGCGGCCCAGCGAGGTCACCGCGCGCGCCGACGTCGTCCTGCCGGTCGCCGCGGTCGCCGAGAAGGCCGGCTCCTTCCTCGACTGGGAAGGCCGGGTGCGCTCCTTCGAGGCCGCGCTCAAACCCGACCAGATGACCCGCCGGCTCGCCCCGGCCGACACCCGCGTGCTGCACATGCTCGCCGACGCCATGGACGCCCACCTGGGCCTGCCGGACCTGCGCACCACCCGCGCGGAGATCGACCGGCTCGGCCTGTGGGACGGCCCCCGGGCCCTGGCGCCGATGGAGTCCGCGGGCGCCCTGCCCCGCCCGGCGGCCGGCGAGGCCGTC
Source organism: Streptomyces sp. WELS2 (assembly GCF_013870595.1). Lineage (GTDB taxonomy): Bacteria > Actinomycetota > Actinomycetes > Streptomycetales > Streptomycetaceae > Streptomyces. The sequence goes on from NZ_JACBWZ010000075.1 coordinate 512, forward strand.
CTGGCCGGGCACCGGCTCCTGCTCGACCAGGGCGTCCTGCAGGCGGGCGACGAGGCGCTCGCCGGAACCCGGCACGCCGCGCTCGCCCGGCTGTCCGCGGCCACGGCCGCCGAGGCGGGCGTCGCGGACGGCGACACCCTGGCCGTCACCGGACCCGCCGGCACGGTCGAACTGCCCCTCCAGGTCACCGAGATGCCCGACCGGGTGGTCTGGCTCCCGCTGAACTCCACCGGCGGTGGCGTCGCCTCCGACACCGGGGCGCGGCCCGGCTCCCTCGTCCGCATCGGCCCGGCGGCCGCCACCGGGACGGCCCCCAAGGAGGTGGAGGCATGAACGCGTACCTCGCTGCTGAAGACCTCTCGATGTTCGGCCGCGACCCCTGGTGGCTGGTCGTCGTCAAGGCCGTCTTCTGCTTCGCCTTCCTGATGGTGACCGTGCTGTTCTCCATCGTCTGGGAGCGCAAGGTCGTCGCCTGGATGCAGCTGCGCATCGGCCCCAACCGGCACGGCCCCTGGGGCATGCTCCAGTCGCTCGCCGACGGCATCAAGCTGATGCTCAAGGAGGACCTCGTCGTCAAACGCGCGGACAAGGTGGTCTACGTCCTCGCGCCGATCGTCGCGGCCATCCCCGCCTTCATGGCGATCGCGGTGATCCCCTTCGGCCCGGCCGGCAACGAGATCTCGATCTTCGGCCACCGCACCACGATGCAGCTCACCGACCTGCCGATCGCGATGCTCTACATCCTCGCGGTCGCCTCCGTCGGCATCTACGGCATCGTGCTGGCGGGCTGGAGCTCCGGATCCACCTATCCGCTGCTGGGCGGCCTGCGCTCCTGCGCGCAGATGATCTCCTACGAGATCGCCATGGGCGCCGCGTTCGCCTCCGTGTTCCTCTACTCGGGGTCGATGTCGACGTCCAGGATCGTGGAGGCGCAGGCCGACCGCTGGTACATCCTGCTGCTGCCGGTCTCCTTCATCCTGTACATCGTCACGATGGTCGGCGAGACCAACCGCGCCCCCTTCGACATGCCGGAGTCCGAGGGCGACCTGGTCGGCGGCTTCAACACCGAGTACTCGTCGATCAAGTTCGCGATGTTCATGCTCGCCGAGTACGTCAACATGGTCACGGTCTCGGCCGTCTCCGCCACCCTCTTCCTCGGCGGCTGGCGCGCCCCCTGGCCGATCAGCACCTTCTGGGAGGGCGCCAACCACGGCTGGTGGCCGCTGCTGTGGTTCGTCGTCAAGGTCCAGCTGCTGCTGTTCTTCTTCATCTGGCTGCGCGGCACCCTCCCGCGCGTGCGCTACGACCAGCTGATGAAGCTCGGCTGGAAGGTCCTCATCCCGGTCTCGGTGACCTGGCTGATGCTCGTCGCCACCGTCCGCGCGCTGCGCAACGAGAACTACGACTTCGCCGACATCGCCCTCTACGTCGGCGGCGGTGTCCTCGCCCTGCTGCTCGTCTCCTTCGTCGCCGACATGTTCCGCGAGAAGGGCCGGACCGCCGGGCCGCCCGCCGCCCAGGAGCCGGCCTTCGATCCCATGGCGGGCGGATTCCCCGTACCGCCGCTGCCCGGGCAGCAGTTGCCGCCGGTGCCCAGGCGCCGCCCGCGCCGGGAGCGGGAGCTGATTGTCAGTGGCGGGGTCGACACTGTCAGTGACGGAACTTCGGATGGAAAGGAGGCGTCCGATGGCTGAGGAGCCTCAGGAGTCCGGGCAGATCAAGCCCGGCTTCCAGAACCCCGTGGCCGGCTTCGGCGTGACCTTCAAGGCCATGTTCAAGAAGCGGCTGACCGAGCAGTACCCGGAGCAGAAGAAGACCACGGCTCCGCGGTTCCACGGACGGCACCAGCTCAACCGCCATCCGGACGGCCTGGAGAAGTGCGTCGGCTGCGAGCTGTGCGCCTGGGCCTGCCCCGCCGACGCCATCTACGTGGAGGGCGCCGACAACACCGACGAGGAACGCTACTCGCCGGGCGAGCGCTACGGCCGCGTCTACCAGATCAACTACGCCCGCTGCATCCTGTGCGGCCTGTGCATCGAGGCGTGCCCCACGCGCGCGCTGACGATGACCAACGAGTTCGAACTGGCCGACTCCAGCCGCGCCAACCTCATCTACACCAAGGAGCAGCTGCTCGCCGGTCTGGAAGAGGGCATGGTCGACACCCCGCACGCCATCTACCCGGGGATGGACGAACAGGACTACTACCGCGGCCTGGTCACCCACGCCGCGCCCGGCACCGTCCGGCAGACCGCCGTCTCCAAGGGCGAGAGCCCGCAGGAGGCCGCCACCACCTTCGGCGAGGACGAGCCGGCCTCGCAGGAGGTGATCGGCCGATGAGCGCGCAGCACCTCGCCGCCTACACCACCTCCACCGGTGAGGCCTTCCAGTTCTGGGTCCTCGGCACCATCGCGGTGATCGGCGCCCTGTGCACCGTCTTCATGAAGAAGGCCGTGCACAGCGCCCTCTGCCTGGCCGGCACGATGATCGTCCTGGCGGTGTTCTACCTCGCCAACGGGGCCTACTTCCTCGGCATCGTGCAGATCGTCGTCTACACCGGCGCGATCATGATGCTGTTCCTGTTCGTGGTGATGCTCGTCGGCGTCACGGCCGCGGACTCCCTGAAGGAGACCATCAGGGGCCAGCGCTGGCTGGCCCTGCTGTGCGGGATCGGCTTCGGCGTCCTGCTGCTCGCCGGCATCGGCAACGCCTCCCTGAAGGAGTTCGCCGGCACCGGCCAGGCCAACGCCAACGGCAACGTCGAGGGGCTGGCGTCCCTCATCTTCACCAAGTACGTCTTCGCCTTCGAGATCACCGGCGCGCTGCTCATCACCGCGGCCGTCGGCGCCATGGTGCTCACCCACCGGGAGCGCACGGAGCGCGCCAGGACCCAGCGCGAACTGTCCGAGCAGCGCATCCGCGAGGGCACGTACATCCCGCCGCTGCCCGCCCCCGGCGTCTACGCCCGGCACAACGCGGTCGACATCGCGGGTCTGCTGCCCGACGGCACCCCGTCCGAGCTGACCGTCAGCAAGACGCTGCGTGCCCGCGGCCAGATCCGTGACGTGTCCGCCGAGGCCCTCAACGACCTGCGGGCGCTGGAGCAGCGCGCGGAGGAGCGCCTGGAGCGCAGGGCGATCGAACCGGAGACGTTCAAGCGGCCCGAGGAGGCGTCGAAGTGAACCCGGTCAACTACCTCTACCTCGCCGCCCTGCTGTTCACGATCGGCGCGACCGGCGTCCTCATCCGGCGCAACGCCATCGTGGTCTTCATGTGCGTCGAGCTGATGCTGAACGCCTGCAACCTCGCGTTCGTCACCTTCTCCCGGATGCACGGCAACCTCGACGGCCAGATCATCGCCTTCTTCACGATGGTCGTCGCCGCCGCGGAGGTCGTGGTGGGCCTCGCGATCATCGTGTCGCTGTTCCGTACCCGCCACTCGGCCTCGGTCGACGACGCCAGCCTGATGAAGCTGTAAGGGGTCGGAAGAATCGTGGAGAACCTGATCGCGCCGCTCATCGCGGCGCCCCTGCTCGGAGCGGCCGTCCTCCTGGCCGGCGGCCGGCGCCTGGACCGCGGCGGCCACTGGATCGGCGTCCTGCTGTCGTTCGTCTCCTTCGCCCTCGGGCTCGTCCTCTTCGCCGGTCTGCTCGGCAAGGGCGCCGGCCACCGCACCCTGACCCAGCACCTGTTCAGCTGGATCCCGGTGGCCGGCTTCCAGGCGGACATCACCTTCCGCCTGGACCAGCTGTCGATGACGTTCGTCCTGCTCATCACGGGCGTCGGCTCGCTGATCCACCTGTACTCGGTCGGGTACATGGCGCACGACGAGCGCCGCCGCCGCTTCTTCGGCTACCTGAACCTGTTCCTCGCGGCGATGCTGCTGCTCGTCCTCGCCGACAACTACCTGCTGCTGTACGTCGGCTGGGAGGGCGTCGGCCTCGCCTCGTACCTGCTGATCGGCTTCTGGCAGCACAAGCCCAGCGCCGCCACGGCCGCGAAGAAGGCCTTCCTGGTCAACCGCGTCGGCGACATGGGCCTGTCGATCGCGATCATGCTGATGTTCACCACCTTCGGCGGCTTCGCCTTCGGCCCCGTCCTCGGCACGCACGAGCGGCCGGGTCTCGTCGGCGGCGCCTCCGAGGGCGTCCTCACCGCGATCGCCCTGATGCTGCTGCTCGCCGCCTGCGGCAAGTCCGCCCAGGTGCCGCTGCAGTCCTGGCTCGGGGACGCCATGGAGGGCCCGACCCCGGTCTCCGCCCTCATCCACGCGGCGACCATGGTGACCGCCGGCGTCTATCTGATCGTCCGCTCCGGAGCGATCTTCAACGCGGCGCCCGACGCCCAGCTGGCCGTCACCGTCGTCGGCGCGGTCACGCTCCTGTTCGGTGCGATCGTCGGTTGCGCCAAGGACGACATCAAGAAGGCGCTGGCCGGCTCGACCATGTCGCAGATCGGCTACATGGTCCTCGCCGCCGGTCTCGGCCCCATCGGCTACGTCTTCGCGATCATGCACCTGGTGACGCACGGCTTCTTCAAGGCCGGGCTGTTCCTCGGTGCCGGCTCGGTGATGCACGGCATGAACGACGAGGTCGACATGCGCCGCTACGGCGGCCTGCGCAAGTACATGCCGGTCACCTTCATCACCTTCGGCCTCGGCTACCTCGCCATCATCGGCTTCCCGGGTCTGTCCGGCTTCTTCTCCAAGGACAAGATCATCGAGGCGGCGTTCGCCAAGGGCGGCACCGAGGGCTGGATCCTCGGCGGCGCGGCCCTGCTGGGCGCGGCCATCACCGCCTTCTACATGACGCGCGTGATGCTGATGACGTTCTTCGGAGAGGAGCGGTGGCGTAACGCCCCGACCCCGTCCCCGGCCGAGCCCAGCGTGGAGCCGGCCGCCGAGACCGGGGGCGAGCACGCCGTACCGCACCCGCACGAGTCGCCGAAGGTCATGACGATCCCGATGATCGTCCTCGCCGTCGGCTCGGTCTTCGGCGGAGCCTTCTTCAGCATCGGCGACCGCTTCCTGAACTGGCTGGAGCCGGTCACCGGGCACGACCACGGCGACTCACCGCTCGGCGCCGGGGTGATCACCGGGGCCACCATGGTGTGCCTGGTCGTCGGGGTCGCCCTCGCCTGGGCCCAGTACGGCCGCAGGCCCGTCCCGGCGCTCGCCCCGCGCGGCTCGCTGCTCACCCGCGCGGCCCGCCGCGACCTGCTCCAGGACGACTTCAACCACGTGGTCCTGGTGCGGGGCGGCGAGCACCTGACGCGCTCCCTGGTCTACCTCGACCACTCCCTGGTGGACGGCGTCGTCAACGGCACGGCGGCCGGCTTCGGCGGCCTGTCCGGACGGCTGCGCCGGCTCCAGAACGGCTTCGCCCGCTCCTACGCGGTCTCGATGTTCGGCGGCGCGGCACTCCTGGTCGCCGCGACCCTGCTGATGAGGGCGGTCTGATACCGATGTCCTTTCCCCTGCTGACAGCGACGGCGGCGCTCCCGGCCCTCGGGGCCGTCGCGACGGCCGCCGTACCGGCCGCCCAGCGCACCGCCGCCAAGTGGCTGGCGCTGCTCGTCTCGCTCGCCACGCTCGCCCTGGCCGTCACCGTCCTGGTCCGCTTCGACCCGGCCGGCGGGCGCTACCAGCTCACCGAGAACCACGCCTGGATCAGGGACTTCGGGGTCAGGTACGAACTGGGCGTCGACGGCATCGCGGTGGCGCTGATCGCGCTGACCGCCCTGCTGATCCCGTTCATCATCCTCGCCGGCTGGCACGACGCCGACCCGCTGGAGACCGGCAGCCGCCGCTGGCGGCCCACCCAGGGCTTCTTCGCGCTGATCCTGGCGGTGGAGGCGATGGTGGTCATCTCCTTCGAGGCCACCGACGTCTTCCTCTTCTACATCTTCTTCGAAGCCATGCTCATCCCGATGTACTTCCTCATCGGCGGCTTCGGGGACCGCGCGCACGCGCACGGCGAGGAGACGGCCGCCACCCAGCGTTCGTACGCGGCGGTGAAGTTCCTCCTGTACAACCTGGTCGGCGGGCTGATCATGCTGGCCGCGGTGATCGGGCTCTACGTGGTCGCCGGGACCTTCTCGCTCACCGGGATCGCCGACGCCCGCGCGGGCGGCACGCTGCACATGGCGACGAGTACCGAACGCTGGCTGTTCCTGGGCTTCTTCTTCGCCTTCGCGGTGAAGGCGCCGCTGTGGCCGCTGCACACCTGGCTGCCCAACGCCATGCAGGAGGCCACCGCGCCCGTCGCCGTGCTCATCACCGCGGTCGTCGACAAGGTGGGCACGTTCGCGATGCTCCGCTTCTGCCTCCAGCTGTTCCCGGAGGCCAGCAAGTGGGCGACGCCGGTCGTGCTCGTCCTGGCCCTGATCAGCATCATCTACGGCGCCCTGCTCGCCGTCGGCCAGCGGGACATCAAACGCCTGGTGGCGTACGCGTCGATCTCGCACTTCGGCTTCATCATCATGGGCGTCTTCGCGATGACCAGCCAGGGCCAGTCCGGCGCCACGTTGTACATGGTCAACCACGGCCTCTCCACCGCCGCGCTGATGCTCGTCGCCGGTTTCCTCATCTCCCGGCGCGGCTCCCGGCTCATCGCCGACTACGGGGGCGTGCAGAAGGTCGCCCCGGTGCTCGCCGGCACCTTCCTGATCGGCGGCCTCGCCACGCTGTCGCTGCCCGGCCTCGCGCCGTTCGTGAGCGAATTCCTGGTGCTGGTCGGCACGTTCACGCGCTACCCGGTGATCGGCGGCATCGCCACCTTCGGCATCGTCCTCGCCGCCCTGTACACCCTGGTGCTCTACCAGCGGACGATGACGGGCCCGGTGAAGCCGGAGGTCTCGGCGATGCCCGACCTGCGCGTGCGTGAGGTGCTGGTCGTGGCCCCGCTGATCGTGCTGCTGATCTTCCTGGGCGTCTACCCGAAGCCGGTCACGAACATCGTCGACCCGGCGGTCAAACAGACCCTGTCCGACGTGCACAAGAAGGACCCCCGGCCCGAGGTGGAGGCGGCCAAGTGAGCGCAACAGCCGTCCACAGCCTGTGGACAACCGCGGCCGAACCGATCTCGAAGATCGACGCGCCGAAGATCGAGTACGCACAATTGTCGCCGACGCTGATCGTCGTCGGCGCGGCGCTGGTGGGGGTGCTGATCGAGGCGTTCGTGCCCCGCAGGTCCCGCTACTACGCGCAGGTGTTCGTGTCCGTCGTCGCCCTGTGCGCCGCGTTCGCGGCGGTCGTCGCGCTCGCGGCCGACGGGTTCGGCACCACGAAGGCGCACATCGCGGCCATGGGCGCGATCGCGGTCGACGGCCCGGCCCTCTTCCTCCAGGGCACCATCCTGCTGGCCGGCCTCGTCGGCCTGTTCACCTTCGCCGAACGGCGCCTGGACCCGGTGGCGCACGGCAACCGGGTCGACTCCTTCGCCGCGCAGGCCGCGTCCGTGCCCGGCAGCGACAGCGAGAAGGCAGCGGTGCGGGCGGGCTTCACCACCACGGAGGTCTTCCCGCTGCTGCTCTTCGCGATCGGCGGCATGCTGGTCTTCCCGGCGGCCAACGACCTGCTGACCTTGTTCGTGGCCCTGGAGGTCCTCTCCCTGCCGCTGTACCTGCTGTGCGCGCTGGCCCGGCGCAAGCGGCTGATGTCGCAGGAGGCCGCGGTCAAGTACTTCCTGCTGGGCGCGTTCGCCTCGGCGTTCACCCTCTTCGGCATCGCGTTGCTGTACGGCTACGCGGGCTCGGTGTCGTACGCCCGCATCGCCCAGGTGGTCGACGGCACCGCCACCGACGTCGACCCCGCGCTCGCCGGCACCATGGGCAACGACGCGCTGCTGCTGATCGGCGGCGCCCTGCTCGTCATGGGCCTGCTGTTCAAGGTGGGCGCGGTGCCGTTCCACATGTGGACCCCCGACGTCTACCAGGGCGCGCCCACCCCCGTGACCGGGTTCATGGCGGCGGCGACGAAGGTGGCCGCGTTCGGCGCGCTGCTGCGCCTGCTCTACGTCGTGCTGCCCGGCCTGCGCTGGGACTGGCGGCCGGTGATGTGGGCGGTGGCGATCATCACCATGCTGGGCGGCGCGGTCGTCGCCATCACCCAGACCGACATCAAGCGGCTGCTGGCGTACTCGTCCATCGCGCACGCCGGGTTCATCCTCGCGGGTGTCATCGCCACGTCGAAGGACGGCGTGTCGTCGGTCCTGTTCTACCTGGCGGGCTACTCCTTCGTGACGATCGGCGCGTTCGCCGTGGTCACGCTGGTGCGGGACGCGGGCGGCGAGGCGACCCACCTGTCCAAGTGGGCGGGCCTCGGCCGGCGCTCGCCGCTGGTGGCGGCCGTGTTCGCGGTGTTCCTGCTGGCCTTCGCCGGCATCCCGCTGACCTCCGGGTTCGCGGGGAAGTTCGCCGTGTTCAAGGCGGCGGCGGACGGCGGCGCGGTCCCGCTGGTCATCGTGGGTGTGATCTCCTCGGCGATCGCCGCGTTCTTCTACATCCGGGTGATCGTTCTGATGTTCTTCAGCGAGCCGAAGCCGGAGGGCCCGACCGTGGCCGTCCCGTCCCCGCTGACCATGCTGGCGATCGGCGTGGGCGTGGCCACCACCCTGGTCCTCGGCATCGCCCCCCAGTACTTCCTGGACCTGGCCGGTCAGGCGGGAGTATTCGTGCGCTGAGCCCATCCCTCGCATGCCGCTGCCCGGCACCCTTGCCCAGGGGCCGGGCAGCGGCATGCCGTCGGAACGAACGAGCCTGTGGATAACTCCGGGGCTGTCGGTGCGGGCCCCTATCGTTGAGGGAGCGGTCGTAAGACGACACACGGGGGACCGACGGGGGACAGGACTATGGGCGTGATGGGCGGAATCAGCGAGATGCCACAGGTGACCGAGGGGCCGGGCGCGGCCGACGGCGAGGCGTTGGCCACGCTGCACCGGGTCTTCGGATTCGACGCCTTCCGGGGCGAGCAGCAGGCGATCATCGAGCATGTGGTGGCGGGCGGCGACGCCGTCGTGCTCATGCCGACCGGCGGCGGAAAGTCGCTGTGCTACCAGATCCCGGCCCTGGTCAGACCGGGTACGGGCGTGGTGATCTCCCCGCTGATCGCGCTGATGCAGGACCAGGTGGACGCCCTGCGCGCCCTCGGTGTCCGGGCCGGCTTCATGAACTCCACGCAGGACTTCGACGAGCGGCGCGTGGTCGAGGCCGAGTTCCTGGCGGGCGAGCTGGACCTGCTCTATCTGGCCCCGGAGCGGCTGCGCCTGGACGCCACGCAGGACCTGCTCTCCCGGGGCAAGATCTCCGTCTTCGCGATCGACGAGGCGCACTGCGTGTCCCAGTGGGGCCACGACTTCCGCCCCGACTATCTCGCCCTGTCCCTGCTCGGCGAGCGCTGGCCGGACGTCCCGCGGATCGCCCTCACCGCCACGGCGACCCACGCCACGCACGAGGAGATCACCCAGCGGCTGAACCTGCCGACGGCCCGGCACTTCGTCGCCAGCTTCGACCGGCCCAACATCCAGTACCGGATCGTGCCCAAGGCCGACCCCAAGAAGCAGCTCCTCGCCTTCCTGCGGGAGGAGCACCCCGGTGACGCCGGCATCGTCTACTGCCTGTCGCGGAACTCGGTCGAGCGCACGGCCGAGTTCCTCACCGCGAACGGCATCCAGGCGGTGCCGTACCACGCGGGCCTGGACGCCTCCGTGCGCGCCGCGCACCAGTCCCGGTTCCTGCGCGAGGACGGCCTGGTCGTGGTCGCGACGATCGCCTTCGGCATGGGCATCGACAAGCCGGACGTGCGCTTCGTCGCCCACCTGGACCTGCCCAAGTCGATCGAGGGCTACTACCAGGAGACCGGCCGCGCGGGCCGCGACGGCCTGCCGTCCACGGCGTGGATGGCGTACGGACTGAACGACGTCATACAGCAGCGCAAGCTGATTCAGTCCGGCGAGGGCGACGAGGCGTTCCGCCGCCGGGCCGCCGCCCACCTCGACGCCATGCTCGCGCTGTGCGAGACCGCCCGGTGCCGCCGCGGCCAGCTGCTCGCCTACTTCGGCCAGGACGCGGACGCGGAGGCCTGCGGCAACTGCGACACCTGCCTCACCCCGCCCGAGACCTGGGACGGCACGGTCGCCGCGCAGAAGGTGCTGTCCACGGTGGTGCGGCTGCAGCGGGAGCGTGGCCAGAAGTTCGGCGCGGTGCAGATCGTGGACATCCTGCTCGGCAAGCGCACCGGCAAGGTGATCCAGTTCGACCACGACCAGCTGTCCGTCTTCGGCATCGGCCAGGACCTCACCGAGGGCGAGTGGCGGGGCGTCATCCGGCAGCTGCTGGCCCAGGGGCTCCTCGCGGTCGAGGGGGAGTACGGCACGCTGGTGCTCACCGAGGCGAGCGGCGCGGTGCTGCGCGGCGAGCGTGAGGTGCCGCTGCGCAAGGAGCCGAAGAAGCCGGCCGCCTCCCGCTCCCGGTCCGCCGGCGGCTCCGGTGCCGGCAAGGCCAGGGCCGCCGCGGCCGAGCTGCCCGAGGCGCTGCTCCCCGCCTTCGAGGCCCTGCGGGCCTGGCGCGCCGAGCAGGCCCGGGAACAGGGCGTTCCGGCGTACGTCATCTTCCACGACGCCACCCTCCGGGAGATGGTGACCCGGTGGCCCGCCTCGGTGCGGGAGCTGGGCACGGTGAACGGCGTGGGCGAGAAGAAGCTGGCGACGTACGGCGAGGGCGTGATCCAGGTGCTGGCCTCCCTGGACGGCGCCGCGCCACCCGCCCCCGCCGGCGCTCCGGACGACGCACCGTACGACGCGGACTGGCCCGAGCCGGCCGACGAGCCGGAGCCGGAGCCCGACTGGGCATAGTCCGCCCCGGCTCGCCCCGGGACAGCGCCGTACGCCCCGCCCTGTCAGGACAGTGCCGTCGGCACCGGTGTCGTCAGGACAGGGCCGTCAGCCCGGGGGCGAAGGTGATCAGCAGCGGCAGCAACGGCACCAGCGCGGCCACCGTCGTGGTCAGCGCCCGGTGCCGGCGCAGCAGCCGCGGCGGCGGCTCCAGCAGCCGGTCCACGCGCTCGCCCAGCAGCCGGCGGCTGGAGGCGCAGGAGAGGACGCCCCGGTGCTGGTTCAGCTCGATCAGGGCGAGTGCCGTGGTGAGGTGCCCGCAGCGCCGGGAGGCCGTGTCGTCGGCGGCGAGCTCGACCAGGCGGTGCGTCTGGTCGCAGAAGTGGGCGAAAAGCGGCACCCGCGGGAAGCCGGTGGCCAGCGCGGCGGACAGGTGCAGCAGCCAGTCGTGGTGGGCGCGGGCGTGGCCGCGCTCGTGGGTGAGGACGGCGTCGAGCTGGAGGTCGGTGAGGCGGTGCAGCGCCCCGGTGGTGACGACCAGCTGAGGGGGGTGCCCCGGCATCCACCAGGCGTCCGGGTACTCGTCCTCCAGCACCAGCATCGGGCCGCGCGGCGCCCGCAGTCCCGGCGGGAGTTCGGGGGCGCGTTCGCGCAGCTGCGCCCGGGCCTGGCCCCGGCTGCGGCGGGCCTCGAAGAGCTCCCGGGTCAGCATCGCCGTCGTCCAGGCGGCACCGCAGGCCAGCAGCAGGGTGAGGGAGGTGGCCCACACCGGGGTGGCGGACAGGTCGTAGGCGGCGGTGACGGCGGGCGGTGCGGGGGCGAACACATGGTCGCGGACGGTGTGGAAGACGGCCGCCGCGCCCAGGACCAGTGCGGTCAGGCAGCACAGCAGGACGGTGGCGACAAGACACTGCCACACCCACAGCGCGACCACGGGTTCCCGTTCGGGCCAGGCCGCCCGGGTCAGCGCGCGCGGCGCCGGTACGGCGGCCGTCAGGGCGACGACGCTCAGCAGGAGCAGGCAGACGGTCATGCCGGGGCTCCGGTTCCTGGTCGGAAAGGTGTGCGGGTGCTGGGTGGTGCGGGGCACGCGGCGCACGGCCGGGCGGGAGCGGACGCGTGTCCCTGTCAGTATGGCGAAGAAGGGCGGTGTGAGTCAGGTGCCGGTGGCGACCAGGCCGGACGCGAGGGCGAAATCCCGGTTCGTCCAGGGGAGTTCGGCGGGCCGGAACAGGGTCCCGGCCCGCCGGCGTGCCCGCCGTACCGTGGCTCAGTCCGCCACGACGCGGCCCGTGACCTCGCCCAGCCCGACCCGGCGGCCATCCGGGCCGGGGGCCCAGGCGGACAGGGTCACCACGTCGCCGTCCAGCAGGAACGCCCGTTTGCCGTCGGGGAGTTCGAGCGGGTCGCGGCCGTTCCAGGTCAGTTCCAGCAGCGAGCCTCGCTGGTTCTCGGCCGGGCCGCTCACCGTGCCCGAGCCGTACAGGTCGCCGGTGCGCAGCGAGGCGCCGTTCACCGTCATGTGGGCGAGCTGCTGGGCGGCGGTCCAGTACATGGTGGAGAACGGAGGTTCGGAGACCACATGGCCGTTGACCGCGACGGAGATGCGGAGGTCGTAGCCGCCGGGTTCCGCGCCGGGGGCGGTGTCGTCCAGGTAGGGCAGCAGCGGGTGGGTGCGCTCCGGAGGCGCCACGCGCGCGTGCTCCAGCGCCTCCAGCGGGGTGATCCAGGCCGAGACCGAGGTCGCGAAGGACTTGCCGAGGAACGGGCCGAGCGGGACGTACTCCCAGGCCTGGATGTCCCGCGCGGACCAGTCGTTGAGCAGGCACAGCCCGAAGACGTGCTCGCGGAAGTCGCCGAGCGCCACCGGGCGGCCCTGCCGCGAGGGTACGCCCACCACGAAGCCGACCTCGGCCTCGATGTCCAGCCGGATCGACGGGCCGAAGACGGGTGCGGGGTCGGCGGGGCCCTTGCGCTGCCCGGCGGGCCGTACGACATCCGTGCCGGAGACGACGACCGTGCCGGCGCGGCCGTGGTAACCGATCGGCAGGTGCTTCCAGTTGGGGGTGAGGCTGTCCTCGGCGTCCGGGCGGAAGATCCGGCCGACGTTGCGGGCGTGGTGTTCCGAGGCGTAGAAGTCGACGTAGTCCGCCACGTCGAAGGGCAGGTGCAGGGTCACCTCGGACAGGGGGTGGAACAGCGGCTCGACGGCCGCGCGGTGCGCCGGGTCGGTGACCCAGGAGGTGACGGCGCGCCGTATCCCCGACCAGGTGGCGCGGCCGGCGGCCAGCAGCGGGTTGAGGGTGGGGGCGGCGAGGAGTGCCTGGTGGGGCGAGCCGACCGCCGCCGCCGTGGCGCCCGCGTCGAGGACGTGGTTCCCGAGCCGGACGCCGATCCTCCGCTCTGTGCTGCCGGCGGGCGAGAACACGCCGTAGGGGAGGTTGTGCGGGCCGAAGGGGTCGCCCTCGGGGACGTCGAAGGGGGGCATGGGTGCTGCCTCACTCTCATCCGTGCCATGCATGGCGAAGCGTTCCATGTGGTCGGGCCACACGTTACGGCCGACACGCGTGTCATGGGCAGTGGTCCTTGTGCCGCACGGCTTGTTCGAAAAGGTGCTCGCACGGGACCACAACCGTTCGGTGGGTGTTCGCCATCGAGCCGTCCCCGCGCGGCAGTTGGGGACGGGTGGTCCGGCGGGAGCGGGGATCGGGGGATGAGTCGGAGGGGCCCGGGGTCCGTATTCTCTGGGCATGGCATCCACCCCGGCATATGCCCTCATCGCCACTGACCTGGACGGAACGCTGCTGCGCGGCGACGACACCGTCTCCGACCGGTCGCTCGCCGCACTCGCGCGGGTGGCGCGGACCGGGGCCCGGCATCTGGTGGTGACCGGCCGCCCGGCGCCGCGGGTACGGCCCCTGCTCGCGCGCCTGGGCTGCACCGGACTGGCGGTGTGCGGGCAGGGGGCGCAGGTCTACGACGCCCGGGCCGGCCGGCTGCTGTGGTCGGTCCGGCTGGACCGGGAGCTGGCGGAGACCGCGCTCGGCAAGGTCGAGGCGGAGGTGGGGCAGGTGTTCGCGGCGGTCGACCAGGACGGCGAGGACGGGCTCACGCTCATCGAGCCCGGCTACCGGATGCCGCATCCCACGCTGCCCGCGGTGCGGGTCGGCCGGCGCGCCGATCTGTGGGCCGAGCCCATCAGCAAGGTGCTGCTGCGGCACGCCGAGCTGTCCGACGACGAGCTGGCGGCCGTGGCGCGCTCGGCGGTGGGCTCGTTGGCGACCGTCACCATGTCGGGGCCGGGCACCGTGGAACTCCAGCCGAGCGGGGTGACGAAGGCGACCGGTCTGGCGCTGGCCGCCGAGCGGCTGGGGATCGGCCCCGAACGGGCCCTCGCCTTCGGTGACATGCCCAACGACATCCCGATGTTCCGCTGGGCGGCGCGCGGTGTCGCCATGGCCGGCGCGCACCCCGAGCTGAAGGCGGTGGCCGACGAGGTCACGGTGTCGAACGAGGACGACGGCGTCGCCGTCGTCCTCGAAAGACTCTTCCCGGCCGCCTGAACCGTGGCGGGGGCCGGGCGGCCGGGCCGGTCAGTAGGCGCTGGAGACGTTGTCGATGGACCCGTACCGGTGTGCCGCGTAGTTGCAGGCGGCGGTGATGTTCGCGACCGGGTCGTAGATGTCGAAGGACGTCCCGGCGACGTGGTACGCGTTGAAGGTGGGGTCGATGACCTGGAGCAGGCCCTTGGACGGGATGCCCTTGGCCGCGTTGGTGTCCCAGAGGTTGATGGCCGCGGGGTTGCCGGAGGACTCGCGGATGATGTTGCGGTGGATGCCGTTGTAGGTGCCCGGGATCTTCTTCTCGGCCATGATCGCGAGCGACTCGCGGATCCAGCCGTCGAGGTTGTCCGGGTATCCGGCGGGGGTGGTGCCCACCGTCGGGGCCGCGGT
>NZ_JACBWZ010000750.1 GCF_013870595.1 Streptomyces sp. WELS2
CGGCGGTCGTGGCGGGCGTACGGCACGCGGACACGCCGTACGACCAGTTGCTGATGAGCGGGGTGCCCCGGCATGAGGCACGGCACCGGATCGCGCCGGCCGTGGAGAGGGTGCTGCGGGCATGGCAGGAGAAGGAGGTGGGGGGTGTGGAGGACGCGGGCTGAGGGGGCGGTGGACGGAACGCGGGGATCGCGGGCACCGGCGGGCCTCGCGGGATCGTTGGCCGGGGCTTCGGGCCGGCGGCTCCGCTGCCGATGCCCTTGGTCCACGTATGGGGGCCGTCTGGTCCCCGGGTCTCGCGCGAGTCCCGGCAGAAAGCGCTGTCGGCTGCTCTGCGCGGGGGCCCGTGTGGACGTATCGTGGCCGGAAGAGTGTTGCCCGATGTCGGACGGACCTTCGTACACCCGGCGCCTGTGGTGCCCCGTACGCGAGGAAGACGCCATGGCCGATCCCAAGGGGTTCATGACCACGCCGCGCCAGGAGTGGCCGCGGCGGCCCGTCGAGGAGCGGGTGCGGGACTGGGACGAGGTGTACGTCCCGGGAGCGCTGCTGCCCATCATCAGCGAGCAGGCCGACCGCTGTATGGACTGCGGCGTCCCGTTCTGTCACCAGGCCTGTCCGCTGGGCAATCTCATCCCCGAGTGGAACGACCTGGTCTCGCGGGAGGACTGGCGGGCCGCCTCCGACCGGCTGCACGCCACCAACAACTTCCCCGAGTTCACCGGCCGGTTGTGTCCGGCACCGTGCGAGGCGGGGTGTGTGCTGGCGATCAACCAGCCGGCCGTCACCATCAAGAACGTCGAGTGCGCGATCGCCGACCGGGCGTGGGAGGAGGGCTTCACGTCGGCCCGGCCGCCCGAGCGGCTGTCCGGGAAGACGGTCGCCGTCGTCGGCTCCGGGCCCACCGGGCTGGCCGCGGCGCAGCAGCTGACCCGGGCCGGGCACACGGTCGCGGTGTACGAGAAGGACGACCGGATCGGCGGGCTGATGCGGTACGGCATCCCCGCGTTCAAGATGGAGAAGCGGCACCTGGAGCGGCGGATCGGGCAGATGCTGGCCGAGGGGACGAGGTTCCGCACCTCCACGGCGGTCGGCCGGGATGTTCCGGCGGCCGAGCTGCGGGGCCGTTACGACGCGGTGGTGATCGCGACCGGTGCCACGGCTTGGCGGGAACTTCCGGTGCCGGGACGGGAGTTGAACGGGATACACCAGGCGATGGAGTATCTGCCGCTGGCGAACCGGGTGTGCGAAGGGGACCTGGAGGTCTCACCGCTGTCGGCCGCCGGCAAACACGTGGTCATCGTCGGCGGCGGGGACACCGGGGCGGACTGTCTGGGCACGGCGGTGCGCGAGGGGGCCGCGTCCGTCACCCAGCTGGACATCTACGCGCAGCCGGGTGCGGAGCGCGACGAGGACAGCGACCCGTGGCCGACGTACCCGAAGGTTTACCGGCTGTCGGCCGCGCACGAGGAGGCGCGGGAGCTGCGGACGGCGCCGGCGGCGGACGCGGACGCCCGGCTGTTCGCGGCGTCCACGCTCCGCTTCACGGGAGACGAGAGGGGGAATGTGCGGTCACTGCATCTGGTGGAGGTCGACGAGCGGCGGCTTCCGCTGCCGGGCACGGGTCGGGCGCTCCCGGCCGACCTGGTGCTGCTCGCGCTGGGGTTCTCCGGGCCGGACCGGGAGGACGGGCTGATCGAGCAGCTGGGGCTGGCGTTGGGGCCGCGCGGCAAGATCGCCCGGGACGACGGCTTCGCGACGAACGTCCCCGGGGTGTTCGCCGCGGGCGACGCGGCGCGCGGGCAGTCGCTCATAGTCTGGGCGATAGCGGAGGGCCGGGCGGTCGCGGCGGCCGTCGACCGCTATCTGACGGGGAGTTCCCGGCTCCCGGCGCCGATCACCCCCGCGGACCGGCCGCTGACCGTCTGAGCGGCGGCGCCGCGGACCGCATCCCAGCGCACCGCCCGGGCAACGCGCACCACCCGACTGCGCCCACGGCCGTCCGGGTAACACGTGCCACCCGACTGCGCCCATGGCCGCCCGGGCAACGCCCATCGCCCGGCTCTTCCCACCGTGCCCGGCCGGCGCGTACCACTCGGCTCCCCCGACGGCCGCCCGGACGCCCCCGCCGGACCGGCCCCACACCACGCCTCCGAACCGGTCCCACCACCCCACGCACCCAACCGGTCCCCCCGCCCACGCATCTAGCCGGCCCCGTAGTCCCACGGACCGGCCCCGCTCCACCGCCCCACGGACCGGCCACCCCACGGTCGGCTCGCCCTCAGCGGGTGCGTTCGTCCGTGCCCGCCACCTTGCCCGTGGCCAGGGCCACCCGGTTCCACGTGTTGATGGTGAGGATCAGGGACAGGACCTGGGCCAGTTCCCGTTCGTCGAAGTGGGCGGCGGCCTCGGTGTAGACGGAGTCGGGGACGCCGCCGTCGGCGATCAGGGTGACCGCTTCGGTCAGGGCCAGCGCGGCCTGTTCCCTGGGGGTGAAGAAGTGCCGGGCCTCCCGCCAGACGGCGACGAGGTGGAGCCGGTCCTCGCTCTCCCCGGCCTTGCGGGCGTCGTTGGTGTGCATGTGCAGGCAGTAGGCGCAGTGGTTGAGGTGGGAGGCGCGGATCTGGATCAGTTCGACCAGGGCCGGGTCGAGGCCGGCGCGGGCGGCGGAGTCGAAGCGGATGATCGCGCGGTAGACCTCCGGGGCGGCCTGCGCGAAGTCCAGGCGGGTCCGGGCAGCCTCGGCGGCGGTGATCCCGGGGGTGGGGTCGAAGGGGCCGTCGATGGGGCTGTCAGAAGTGCTGCCGGAGGTGTTGATGGTGTTCGTGTCCGTCGTCATGTGCTCCACCGTAGGAGCCGGAAAGACTGGTTGTAGGGTGCATTTCCATGACGGAATCGTGGGTCAATTCCGCGGAGCGGATCGGCGTCGACCTGCATCTGGAACTGTCCGGACCGGGTGGTCGGCGGGCCGCGCTGACCCGGGCGC
>NZ_JACBWZ010000751.1 GCF_013870595.1 Streptomyces sp. WELS2
GGCGTGGCCCGCGACCGAGAGGGGCGGTCGTGACCAGGCCCCTCGCGGTCGGGGACACGGTGGAGGACTTCGCCCTGCCCGACGAGACCGGGACCACCCGCCGACTCACCGAACTGCTGGCCGGCGGGCCCGTCGTGCTCTTCTTCTACCCCGCCGCCCTCACCCCCGGCTGCACCGCCGAGGCGTGCCACTTCCGGGACCTGGCAGCCGAGTTCGCGGCCGTCGGCGCCCGCCCCGTCGGCATCAGCGGGGACCCCGTCGGCAAGCAGCGGGAGTTCACCGACCGGCACCGGCTCGGCATGTCGCTGCTCTCCGACGCCGACGGCACGGTCCGTGAGCGGTTCGGCGTCCGGCGCGGTTTCTCCCTGGCCCCGACCAAGCGCGTCACCTACGTGATCGCCGAGGACCGTACCGTCCTGGAGGCCGTCCGCAGCGAGCTGCGCATGAACACCCACGCCGACCGGGCCCTCGCCGTCCTCCGCGCCCGTAAGCGTTGAGCGGGTTCACTGGAACGGGCAGCCCGGGTTCGGGGCGTCCTCGGAGAACGGGGAGCCGTGCGGGAGCACGTACAGCACGTCCAGGACCAGCGGGGTGTCGCCCAGATTGCGGCCTATGTGGACGTAGCCGGGGCCGGCCGGTTCCCGGATCGTCCCGCCGGTGCCGTACACGCCGTCCGATCGGCACGTGGAGTCGAAGTGGCTGAGGGTGCCCTGCCGCACCACGCCGTACAGCGGGCCGTCGTGGTAGTGCCAGCCGGTGGTCTGACCGGGCGGGAGGGTGACCTCCCGCAGGATGTAGTCGGTGCCGTCGACGGTGTTCTGGGCGAGGATCCGGGACGTGATGCCGGGCCCCGGCGGGGTGGCCCCGGCGAAGCCGCAGGTCATGAGGGCGGCGACGGTGACGACGCCGGTCACGGCGGTACGGAGTGCGGTGCGCATGCGAGCCTTTCGGGGGCGTGGACGGATATCGTCGCGACCATAGAGGCGAACCCGGCACACCGGGTCCGGATCATCCGGCGGGCCGCCACCCCAGGGCCGGTCCGAGCTTCGTCGCCATGTCCGTCAGGATCTGTACGTAGTCCTCGTACTCGAAGGTGAACGGCAGGGCGAACGCCACCTCGTCGACCTCGCGGAACGCGGCGTGCGCGTGCAGCCGCTCGGCCAGCTCCGCCGAGGTGCCGACCAGGTCCGGTGCGAACAGATGCCGTGCCGGGCCCTGCGGGGAGGCCGTGCGGGGCAGCCGCCGGGCCGCGTACTCCGCGTACTTGGCGCGCTGTGCCGGGCTCGCGGAGTCGGTCGGGATCACCACCAGCCCGTGGGAGACCCGGGCCGCCTCCCCGTCGGGATGGTGGGCCCGGAACTCCCGGATGAGGGCCGCCTGGATCGCGGCGAAGTCGGGCGGCCCGCCGGCGCCCTCGGTGTCCTCGGTGTCCTCGGTGTCCTCCACCTTCACCACGCTGCTGGTCAGGAAGTTCATGCCGTGCTCGCCCGCCCGGCGCGCCGAGCGCAGGCTGCCGCCGCCGTACCACATCCGCCGCCCGAGCCCGGGGGAGTGCGGCTGGACGATGTCGGAGAAGACCTCGAACCCCTCCACCCCGCTGAAGTCGGTGACGGGCTTGCCGCGCACCAGGTCCAGCAGCCGCCGCACCCGCTCGAAACCGAAGTCCTCCGCGTCCGCGGTGTCCGGGTAGAGGGCGCCCTTGACCTGCTCGTAGTGCGTCGGCGGGCCCACGCTGACGCCCGGGTTCAGCCGGCCGCCGGACAGCACGTCCACCGTCGCCAGGTCCTCGGCGAGCCGCAGCGGGTTCTCCCAGCCGAGCGGCGTCACCGCGGTGCCCAGCTGGATCCGCCGGGTGCGCTGCGAGGCGGCGGCCAGGACCGCGACCGGGGAGGAGATGCCGTACTGCAGATGGCGGTGGCGGACCCAGGCGCTGTCGAAGCCGAGCCGCTCGCCCAGCTCGATGATGCGCAGTGTGGACTCGTGGCCCCGCCCGGGATCCGCCGCGTCGAACAGGCCGATGGTCAAAAAGCCCAGCTTGCGCAGCGGGCGAGAGGTGGACGGCACGGGTCCTCCAGCGGTCGTGTGTCGGCTCCGCCTCGATTCTGGCAGGCGAGTGTGACAACCGTGTGATCAATCCGCCCGGGCGGCCGGCAGCGGGATCACCACCTCGTCCTCGACGGGCGGATCGAGTTCCTGCGCGAGATTGCCCGTCGCGGCGAAGCAGCGCAGCCGCACGGCGTCCGCGGTGACGTCCAGGCGCAGGAAGCACTTGAAGAACGGCGGGCTGTAGGTGACGGAGGACGGCGAGAACAACTGGGTGTAGATCTTGCGCACCGGCAGCCGGAACCGGGCCGGCCGGTCGGGGCGGCGACCGGTACCCAGCAGGCCCGCGACGAGCCGGGTACGGCGGGTGACCCGGGCGTCCGGACCCGGGACGCGGGCCGGTTCGATGCCGAGCCGTTCGGCGACGACGGCCGCCGCCTCCGCCTCGGTCAGCCGGAAGAGGCGGCGCAGCCGCAGCCGGCGGCCGTACAGGCGGCTGTAGAAGGCGAGCGAGTCGCCGCGCAGCGGGTAGCAGCGGAACTCGCGTTCGGTGACGCCGCCGACCGACACCCGCGGGATGGTGTGCGTGGCGTGCGTGAACGCCCCGCCGCCGCCCGCCACGACGTACTGGATCGTGCGGCCGTCCACCGTCACCGGGTAGCGCTGGTAGTTGTGGATGTCGCCGCCGATCACGGCCACGTAGTGGTGCTCCGGGGCCCGGACGATGTCGTCCACCGTGCCGCCGCCCTCGATGGGGCACGGGTGGTGCTCGCCGTCGACGTACAGCGGCGAGCCGGTGACGAGGATCTTCGGCCTGGGCCCCCGCGATATCTCCCGCAGCCAGGCGCCCTGTTCGGCGTCGACCGTGCCCAGCAGGCCGGTGTCGATGCCGACGATCCGCACCGGCCCCGCGTCGATCGCCCAGTACGGGC
>NZ_JACBWZ010000752.1 GCF_013870595.1 Streptomyces sp. WELS2
CGTCAGGGCGCGGCGGATCTTCATCCGGCAGACCTTTCGGTTCCCAAGTGCCGCCTGGGCGGCACCGGTTGGCGTGCGTCGGAACGGGCCGTGCGTGACCCGTGGAGCGCGTCGGCGCGCACGCGGACGAGGCCCGTACGCGCACCTCCGTGCTCGTACGTGACCTCCCGCACCGCGAAAAAGTTGCAGACTCCAGTCACTTGAGTGGCCGTCAGGGCGGATGGCGCGGGGCTGACGCACGTGTGGCGTCGAGGTGAATCCGACGGGGTCCGCGCGTCGTCCGGCGCGGGTGCGGGAAGCGACGGAGGGTGGCACGCACCCCCTCCCAGCAAGGGTCCGGACCGCGGCAGCCGCCTGCCCGGGCCGTACCGGCCGCCCCCGACGCCGTACTCCGCGAGGAGGGCAAACTCCGCCGGCACCTCGGGTTCGCGGCCCTGACGGCGGTGGGCTTCAGCGACATCGTCGGCTCCGGCTGGCTGTTCGGCGCGATGTACGCGGCCCAGGCCGCCGGCCCGCTGTCCGTGCTGTCCTGGCTGGCCGCCGGGGTGCTGGCCATGCTCGTCGCGCTGGTCCTGGTGGACCTCGCGGCCCGGATGCCGGAGGCGGGCGGCACGGTGCGCTGGCCGCTGTACGCCAACGGCCCGCTGGTCGCCGGGGTGATCGGCTGGGCGGTGCTGCTGTCCGTGGGCGCGGGCGCGGCCGAGGTCACCGCGACCGTGCAGTACCTGACCCGCTGGTTCCCCCACCTGCACACCGACGGCCGGCTGAGCCTGTCCGGGGTGGCCGTCGCGCTCGTCCTCACCGGGGCGTTCGCGGCCCTCAACTGGTTCGGGGTACGGCTCTTCACCCGGGTGAACTACGCGCTCACCGTGGTCAAGACGGCCATCCCCGTCCTCACCGTCGTGCTGCTGCTGGCTTCCGGCTTCCACCCGCACCGGCTCACCGACCACGGCGGCTTCGCCCCCTACGGCTGGTCCGCGGGCCTGGCCGCGCTGTCCGCGGGCGGGCTCGTCTACGCCGTCAACGGCTTCCAGTCACCGGTCGACCTGGCCGGCGAGGCCCGCGATCCGCGCCGGCACCTGCGGCCCGCCGTGCTGACCGCCATCGCCCTGGCCGTCCTGCTCTACGTCGGCCTCCAGCTCGCCTTCCTCCTCGCCGTCCCGGACAGCGCCCTCGCCGGCGGCTGGCGCGGCATCGACTTCACCTCGCCGTTCGGCCAGCTGGCCCTGCTCGTCAACCTGCACTGGCTGGCCCTGCTGCTGTACGCCGACGCCGTCGTCTCGCCCGGCGGCGCCACCTTCATCGGGCTCGGGATCAGCGCCCGGCGCACCTACGCCCTCGCCAAGAACGGCCTGCTGCCCCGCTGGTTCCTCGGCGTGCACACCGGCTCCGGCATCCCGCGCCGCGCCCTCGCCCTGAACGCCTCGGTGATGGCGGTCTATCTGCTGCCGTTCGGCACCTGGCAGGACGTCGTCGGCACCCTCGGCAACCTCTTCCTGCTCGTGTACGCCACCTCCGCCGTCGCCGCCGCCACCCTGCGTCCCACGGGGGAGCCGGCCGGCGCGATGCGCTGGATCCCGACGCTGAGCTTCCTCGTGGCCACCCTGTTCGTGTACTGGTCCACCTGGCAGCGGCTGCACCTGACCCTGCCGCTGGCGCTGGCCGGGGTGCCGCTGTCCTGGCTGCTCCGCTCCGGCCGGCACGGCTTCCCCGCACGCCGGGACCTGCGCCGGGAACTGCGCGACGGGGCCTGGCTGCCGGTCTGGCTGACCGGACTGCTGTGCTGCTCCGCCCTCGGCTCCTTCGGCGGCCTGGGACTGCTCCGGGCGCCCTGCGACACCCTCGTCGTGCTGCTGTTCGCGGTGGGGGTGTTCGCCTGGGCGGTGCGGTCCGGCCGGCGCCATGTGGCCGAGGGCCGCTCCGGTGTGGCTCACCAGGCGAGTTGACGGGGGTTCCGTCATCCTGTCGGCGTGCGGACCTGTCCGGATCCGGGGTGCCCGGGGCGTCGGGGACTGTCCGGCGGCGCCGGGGTCCCTACGGTGGGTGAGCACCCGCCGTACCGGGCGCTCGACCGGTCCGGGGAAGGAGAACGGCCGTATGACACCCACCTTCAGGGCCGACGACGGTACGCCGGAGGACCCCGCCGCCGGGGCCGGCCTGTTCGACGCGGCCCGCCGGCTGGCCCCCGGGGCGATCGCCCTGCGCCGCGCCCTGCACCGGGGCCCGGAGACGGCCCTGGACCTGCCGGCCACCCAGAGCCTGATCCTGGACGCGCTCGACGGCCTCGGCCTGGACATCCGTACCGGGCGCGCCCTGTCCTCGGTGACCGCGACCCTCACCGGGGCGGCCGACGGCCCGACGATCCTGCTGCGCGCCGACATGGACGCGCTGCCGGTCACCGAGGACACCGGGCTGCCGTTCGCCTCGCGCGGGCCCGGGCTGATGCACGCCTGCGGGCACGACGCCCACATGGCGATGCTGGTGGGCGCGGCGCGGCTGCTCGCCGGGCGGCGCGCGACGCTCCCCGGGCGCGTGGTGTTCATGTTCCAGCCCGGCGAGGAGGGCCATCACGGGGCCCGCCTCATGATCGAGGAAGGGGTGCTGGAGGCGTCCGGCAGCCGGGCCGACGCCGCCTTCGCCCTGCACGTGAACCCGAACATGCCGGCCGGCGCGGTGCTGCTGCGGCCGGGACCGCAGATGGCGGCCTCCGACCGGTTCCGGGTCGTGGTCCAAGGCCGCGGCGGGCACGCCTCCGCGCCGCACACCACCCGCGACCCGGTGCCGGTGGCCTGCGAGATCGTGCTCGCCCTGCAGAGCGCGGTCACCCGGGGCGTGGCCGCCGACGACAGTGCCGTGCTCAGCGTGACCGGGCTGAGCGCGGGCACCGCGGCCGGTGTCATCCCCGACACCGCCGAACTCTCCGGCACCCTGCGCACGTTGACCGAGCCGACCCGGCAGCGGCTGCACGAGGCGA
>NZ_JACBWZ010000753.1 GCF_013870595.1 Streptomyces sp. WELS2
GTGGATCGTGGAGCCGGGCAGCGTCTCAGGGGCCTGGTAGTGGGCGTTCGGCTGGCCGTAGGCACCCTGCTGCGGGACACCCTGGCCGTACGTGCCCTGCGGCGGCTGGCCGTAGGCCCCCGGCTGCTGGCCGTACTGGCGCTCGCCGACCGTGCGCACCCTGCTGACCGAGTTCGGGTAGCCGTAACCGCCGGACGGTGGCTGGGCTCCCCGGGCCTGGCCGTCTGCGTACAGGTAGCCGAACGGGTCGTCGTCCTCGGGCGTGCTCGGGCCGTTGTCGCCGGGCGTCATCCCTTGGTACTCCTCAACAGGTGCGGGCGGATGGGGTACGGGTTGGAATGGCGAGCCTACCCGCTCTCCGTCCGCCAAACGGGTGACCCAGGTCGCGTCAAGCGGCTGACCTGCGGTTCATCCCGCGCGGCGATGCTGTTTGGGACGAGATCGTTTCTCTACGTACATCCGCTCGTCGGCGGACTTCAGCACCTCGTCCGCCGTCATGCCGCAGTGCGCCCACCCGATGCCGAAGCTCGCGCCCACCCGGACGGAGCGGCCCTCGGCCCGGATCGGCTGGACGATCTCGTTGCGCAGCCGTACGGCGAGGTCCTGGGCGTCGGCCCGGCCGAGGCCGTCGGCGAGGATCACGAACTCGTCGCCGCCGAGCCGGGCCACCGTGTCCCCGTCCCGGACGCCGTTGCTCAGCCGCCGGGCGACCTCGATGAGGACCGCGTCGCCCGCGTTGTGCCCGAACCGGTCGTTGATCGACTTGAAGCCGTCGAGGTCGCAGAAGAGGACCGCGAGCCCCTTGGCACCGTCGTCGCGGCCCTCCTCGGGGGCGACGGTGTGCACATGGTGGTCGTAGGCGTCGTACGCCTCGGCGCCCGGCGCGAAGTCGAAGCCGTGGCCGGCCGGGATGTCGTAGGCGGGGTGGCCGTAGGCCGCGTCCAGGGAGTCGGCATGCCCCTGGTCTGTGTGCTCGCCGCGCTCGGCCCCGCGGTACGGGCGCGGCGAGCACACAGACCAGGGGCATGCCGAGCAGGGCCACCAGGTTCACCCGCAGCGGGATCCCCAGGCCGTCGTGCAGCACTCCCGAGGCCGGTCCGGAGAACACGAACTCCAGGAACGGCTCCGCCAGCAGATCACCGGCCACGGTGCCGAGCCCACAGCCCAGGACCGCCGGCACGGAGATCATCGTCAGATAGACGCCCAGTACCTGTCCCGGGGTGAAGCCCAGCGCCTTCAGGATGCCGATGTGCCGGAACCCGGAGACCACGGCCCCGCCGACCACGTTCGCGACGATCAGCACCGCCACCAGGATGCCGAGCACCCCGAACGCCATCAGATACGGCGCGTACGCGCGCGCGTTGCCGCCGATCCGGTGCTTGAGCGCCAGATACGTCTGCGACCCGGCGAGCGAGCCCGGCGGCAATTCCCGTGTCACCTCGGCCAGTCGCGCGCGCAGTCCCCGCTCCGACGCCGCGTCCCGGAACCGGAACAGCATCTGCCGGCCCGTCGGGTGCAGCGCACCGATCTGCTCCGGGGCGACCCAGGCGTCCGCCGTGTGACTCAGGTCGAAGGCGAACCCGACGACGGTGAGCCGTGGGCCGGAGGGCACCCGGAACGTCTTGCCGAGGTCGTCGGCGGTCCAGTCGCGCTGCCGGTTCAGCACCATCTCACCCGGCCGGGTCGGCCAGCGGCCCGCCCACACGTCCATCCGGTCCACCGGTCCGCCGGGGCCGGGACGGCCCACCACCGTGATCTCACCGCCGAGCCCGAAGTCCGCCGCACCGCGCGGCACACTGACCGTCGCCCGCGCGAACGGTCCCGCCACCGCCTCCACGCCCGGCCGCCGTGCCGCGCGCGTCAGTTGCGCGTCCGACACCTTGCCGCTGTCGAAGGCGGCCACGACGTGCGGCCCGTGCAGCTTCCCGAAGGCGCGGTCGAACGGTGCCGACGCCGCGTCGACCAGCCCCAGCGCCACCACCGTCGACCCCGTCGACACCAGGGTGACCAGCCAGATCACCAGTGTCT
Source organism: Streptomyces sp. WELS2 (assembly GCF_013870595.1). Classification (GTDB taxonomy): domain Bacteria; phylum Actinomycetota; class Actinomycetes; order Streptomycetales; family Streptomycetaceae; genus Streptomyces. The sequence continues at coordinate 2,029 of NZ_JACBWZ010000753.1, forward strand.
GCAGCCGCCGCCGGCGCACGGCCGCCCGCGCGGCCCGCCATACCGCCCTCACGCGGACGGCTCCAGGGTGTGCTCGCCGGTCACCCGGCCGTCGGCCAGCAGCACCAGACGGCTCGCGCACCGCTGCGCGAGCCGCTCGTCGTGGGTGACGACGACCAGGGTCTGGCCGATCTGGTTCAGGTCGATCAGCAGGTCCATCACCTGCTCCCCGGCCCGGCTGTCCAGCGCCCCGGTCGGCTCGTCCGCCAGCAGCAGCGCGGGCCGGTTCATCAACGCCCGTGCCACCGCGACCCGTTGCCGCTCACCGCCGCTGAGCACCGCCGGATAGGCGTTGCGCCGGCCGGCGATCCCCAGCTCCTCGAACAGCTCCAGCGCCCGCCGCCGGGCCTGCCGGGCCGGTGTCCCCGTCAACTGGGCCGCCAGCGCCACGTTGTCCAGCGCCGACAGGTCGTCGACGAGGTTGAAGAACTGGAAGATCATCCCGACCCGGCGCCGCCGGTACAGCGCCAGCCCCTTCTCGCTCAACTCCCCGACGTCCTCGCCGTGTACGACGATCCGCCCGGCCGACGGCCGGTCCAGTCCGGCGATCATGTTGAGCAGCGTGGACTTGCCGCAGCCCGAGGGGCCCATCACGGCGACCGCCTCCCCGGCCCGGATCTCCAGCGACACCCCGTCGAGCGCGACCGTCTCGCCGTACTCCTTGCGCACCCCGTCGAGCCGTACGACGGCGTCTTCCGTTCTCACCTCGGTGACCATGGGCAGGACGCTAGACGCGGGCCCGCGCTCCGGGCATCCGTCCGCGGATGGCACTCGGCCGCGGGACTCATCCCGGGGATGCAGTGCGCTGTATCCCCAGGTCGATGCGGATGTCGGTGGCGTCTGCCAGAGTGGTGGCCATGGGGGAGGACGAGGTGCTGACGGCGGCGCTCGCGGCGGCG
>NZ_JACBWZ010000754.1 GCF_013870595.1 Streptomyces sp. WELS2
AGATGAGCACCCCGCGCTCGGCGGAGTCCGGCCCGGCCCGCACCGCGGCACCGTCCGCGCCGTCCACCGCCCTCTACCGCGTCGTCACCGTCGTGGTCCTCGGCACCGTCATGTCCGTGCTCGACATGACGATCGTCAACGTCGCGCTGCGCCGCCTCTCGGAGTCCTTCGGGGCCCCGCTGGAGACCATCCAGTGGACCGCCACCGCGTACACGCTCGCGCTCGCCGCGGTCATCCCGGTCGCCGCCTGGGCGATGGCCCGGATCGGGGCCAAGCGGACCTACCTGCTCGCGCTCGGCCTGTTCACGCTGGGCTCGCTGCTCGCCGCCTGCGCCTGGGACGCGGCCGGCCTGATCGCGTTCCGCGCGGTGCAGGGGCTGGGCGGCGGACTGCTCCAGCCGGTCGGCATGGCGATGGGCATGCGGGTCGCCGACCGGGCCCGGCTCGGCCGCGCGATGGCCCTGCTGGGGCTGCCGATCCTGGTCGGCCCGGTCGCCGGCCCGGTCCTCGGCGGGTGGCTGGTCGACGCCGTCTCCTGGCGCTGGATCTTCCTGATCAACCTGCCCGTGGGCGCCCTGGCCCTGTTCCTCGCGGCGCGCCTGCTGCCGAAGGACGCCCCGCACGCCCCCGGCGCCGGCCGGCCCCGGCTGGACCTCCCCGGTCTGCTGATGCTCTCGCCCGGCCTGGCCCTGCTGCTGTACGGACTCTCGCGCGGCGGCGAGCGCGGGGACTTCACGGCCCCCGGCGCGCTGCTGCCGACGCTCGCCGGCGCGGTGCTCGCCATCGCCTTCGTACGGCGGGCGCTCACCGTCCGCGCGCCGCTGCTGGATCTGCGGCTGCTGCGGGACCGTACCTTCGCCGCGGGCGTCGCCACGCTCGCCCCGTTCACCTGCGGCTACTTCGGCTCGATGCTGCTCGGCCCGCTGTACTGGCAGCAGGAGCGGACTCTGAGCGCCACGGCGGCCGGGCTGCTCGGCGCGCCGGTCGGGCTCGTGGTCGGTGCGACGATGCAGATCGCGGCGCGGCGGGTGGACCGGGTCGCCCCGCGCCCGCTGATCGCGGCGGGGTGCGCGGTGGGCGCCCTCGGCATGGGCCTGCTGGCCTGGCAGACCGGGACGCCCGGGGCCGCGCCGTGGCGGATCGTCGTCGCCGGCATGGTGATGGGCGTGGGCGCCGGGATGACGCTGATGCCGGCGATGACCACCGCGAGCCGTGGTCTGCCCGCGGAGCGGCTGGCCGGGGCGAGCACCGCACTGGGCATCAACGCCCAGCTGGCCGCGTCGGCCGGTACGGCCCTGCTGTCCGTGCTGCTCGGTGCGGCCGGCCCGGACCCGGCCGGTTTCCGGCTCACCTACGCGGTGGCGGCGGCACTCCTGGCCCTGGCGATACCGGCCGCGCTCCGCCTCCCGGACGGGCGGCGGGGCCCGGCCCGGCCGCCCGTCAGCCCGCCGTCAGGTCCGTGAGTCCGGCCAGGGGCAGGGTGTGCCGGGTCCGCAGGGCCTTGGTGCGCAGGTAGTGGATGTTGTGGGCGGTGGTGAAGACGCCGGTGGGCACGCGGTCCCGGACGCCGATGCCCAGCGCACGCAACTGGGCGGCCTTGTCGGGGTTGTTGGACAGCAGGTCCAGTTCCGTGACGCCGAGGGCGGTGAGCATCTGGGCGGCGGCCGTGTAGTCGCGGGCGTCCTCCGGCAGACCGAGGGCGGCGTTCGCCGCGTAGGTGTCGAGCCCCTCGTCCTGGAGGGCGTACGCGTCGAGCTTGTTGTACAGGCCGATGCCCCGGCCCTCCTGGCGGAGGTAGAGCAGGATCCCGCCGCGGCCGGCGATGCGCTCGACCGCCTCGCGCAGCTGCGGTCCGCAGTCGCAGCGGGCCGAGCCGAGGACGTCCCCGGTCAGGCACTCGGAGTGCAGCCGCACCAGCGGTACGGGGCCCGGGTCGCCCAGGACGAGGGCGAGGTGCTCCCGGCCGTCGGTGAGGCCGTGGAAGGTGACGAGGTCGGCGTCGGTGCCGTAGCCGTCGGCGAACCGCAGCGGTACCCGGACACGGGCGCGGGGGGTGGCGGTGGGGACGTCGGGCATGCGGATCCCTCCGGGGCATGTGCTTCAGATTTGAAGCAGTGGTTCGCAGGGACCCTACCTCATGCTTGAAAATTGAAGCGGTCGGCCTCGCCGGGGGCCGGCGTGCGGCCGGCGGCGGTGGCGTACGGCTCGCGGGGGTCAGGAGCAGGACGAACGGCGCCGCCAGGGAACGTCCTCCGCGCCCGCCCCGGCCCCCTCGCCCTGCAGCCCGTGCGTGATCCCCGCGCAGATCTCCTCCAGCTGCCCCACCTGCTCCTCGGTGAGCCGGTCGAACAGCAGCGAGCGGACCGTCTCGACGTGCCCGGGCGCCGTGCGCTCCAGTACGGCCATCCCCTCGTCCGTCAGCACCGCGAGCGAGGCGCGCTTGTCCGTGGCGCAGTTCTCCCGGCACACCAGGCCGTCCCGCTCCAGCCGGTTCACCACGTACGTCAGCCGACTGCGGGTGATCTTCAGCGCCTCGGCGAGGTCGGTCATGCGCAGCCGCCGTCCGGGGGCGTCGGAGAGGCCGGACAGGACCGAGTAGAACAGGTGCGGCATGCCGCCCTCCCGCTGGAGCTGCCGGTCGATCGCGTCCTCCAGGAGACGGGAGGCGGCGATGTAGGCGCGCCAGGCGCGCTGCTCCTCGGGCGTGAGCCAGCGGGTCGTCATGCCGCCAGTGTAAGTTTGTTTAAAACTTGAACCAAGCCGCTCGCGGCCCGGCGCCGGCCCGGCCGCCTCCACAGGAAAGAGCGCCGATGCCCCTGCCGTACGTGCTGCTGTCCGCCGCCGTCTCCCTCGACGGCTACCTGGACGACACCGGTCCCGAGCGGCTCCTGCTGTCCGGTCCGGCCGACTTCGACCGGGTCGACGGGGTACGGGCCTCGGCCGACGCGATCCTGGTCGGCGCCGG
>NZ_JACBWZ010000755.1 GCF_013870595.1 Streptomyces sp. WELS2
GCCGAGCACCGCGGCGCCGAGCAGTGCCCGCCGTCCCGTCGCCTGCGTCTGCCCGTTCTCCTGGTCGCCGCCCATGAGCGCCCTCCTGCCGTTCGCTTCTGCCGGTGCGCGCCGATCGTAGGGGCGTACACATGACCGAAGGGAGGCCCTCGTTCGAACACCGGGGTGCCGTCGGGTGTCCGGCGGGCGGCGGGGGTGACGGGGCGTCGGCGGGGGCGGGTCCCCGGCCGACGCGATGTCCGTCACATGCGCACAAGGCTGTTACCCGCCGTCCTGGCCGCGCCACCCCAGGTAAACGCGCGTCAACACTTCGTAAGACCTCGGCGAAGCGGACGCCTCCGATGTGCGCGCGGGCGTGCCCCGCGAGTAATGTCCTCACCTGCACAGACTCATATCGCCCCCCTTGACATCGGAGGACCCGTTGTCCCGCTTCGCGCTCATCAAGGCAGTGCTCGGACCGATCATGCGCCTGATGTTCCGCCCCCAGGTGGAGGGCGCGGAGCACATCCCGGGGGACGGGCCGGTGATTCTGGCCGGTAATCACCTCACCTTCATCGACTCGATCGTGCTGCCGCTGGTCACCAAGCGGCAGGTGCACTTCATCGGCAAGGACGAGTACGTCACCGGAAAGGGCCTCAAGGGCCGGCTGATGGCCTGGTTCTTCACCGGCGTCGGCATGGTCCCGGTGGACCGGGACGGGGCGAACGGCGGTGTGGCGGCGCTGATGACCGGGCGCCGCATCCTGGAGGAGGGCCGGATCTTCGGCATCTACCCGGAGGGCACCCGCTCGCCCGACGGCCGGCTGTACCGGGGCCGCACCGGGATCGCCCGGCTGACCCTGATGACCGGCGCGCCCGTCGTGCCGTTCGCCATGATCGGCACCGACAAGCTCCAGCCGGGCGGCAACGGCTTCCCGCGGCCGGGCCGGGTCACCGTGCGGTTCGGCGAGGCCATGGAGTTCTCGCGCTACGACGGCATGGACCGCGACCGGTACGTCCTGCGGGCGGTGACGGACTCGGTGATGACCGAGGTGATGCGGCTGTCCGGGCAGGAGTACGTGGACATGTACGCCACCAAGGCGAAGGCCGCCTGAGTCCCCGGGACGAGGGCGCGACGCCCCTCGCCCCTCCGCCTGCCGGTGGAATCTGCCGCCGACACATAGGGCATTCGGCCGCATTACCGGGCCACATGACCACCCAACATGTCTTATTTAGACATGTTCACACCTTCTCGGCGTACCCTGCTCCGCACCCCCCTCGTCGCCGCCGGCGCGGGATTCCTGGCGGCCTGCACCAGCTCCGGCCCGGAGTCCGGCTCCGGGCCCGAACACCCCGGCGGCGGGGAGAGGTTCGTCCCGGCCGGGCCCCGAGGCTACGTCAACCCCTCGGATCCCGAGGTGCTGGCCGCCGAACGCAGACGCGGGTCCGGCCGCGAGCGCGTCGTCCGGTTCACCGCGGCGGAGGCCGAGCTGGACCTGGGCGGGCACTCCGTGCGGACGTGGGCGTACAACGAGGAGGTGCCGGGCCCGCTGGTGCGGGTCACCGCCGGCGACGTGCTCGACCTGACCCTGGCCAACCGGCTGCCCGCGACCACCACCCTGCACTCCCACGGGGTGCGGCTGCGCTGCGACATGGACGGCGTCCCCGACCTGACCCAGCGGGCCATCCATCCCGGCACCGACTTCCGCTACCGCTTCACCGTCGCGCACCCGGGAACGTACCTGCTGCACTCCCACGTCGGTATGCAGCCCGACCGGGCCCTGTACGCGCCGCTCGTCGTGGACGATCCCAGGGAACCCCTCTCCTACGACAAGGAGTGGGTCGTGGTCCTGGACGACTGGCTCGACGGGGTGGGGGGCTCCACCCCCGAGAACGTCCTGGAACAGCTCAAGCCCGGCGGCGCCATGGACATGGGGGGCATGGCCATGGGCCCCGGCCACCCGACGAAGGAGCACCCGGCGCCGTCCAAGAAGTCCACCGGGCCCAACCGGGTGCTGCACAAGTCCTACAGCCGCATGCTCAACGGGGAGGGCGGCAGCGTCGCCTACCCGCACTACCTCGTCAACGGCCATCTGCCCGCCAGCCCGTCGGTGTTCCGCTGCCGCCCCGGCGAGCGGGTGCGGCTGCGCATCATCAACGCCGGTTCCGAGACCGCCTTCCGGGTGGCGCTGGGCGACCACAGGATGACCATCACGCACACCGACGGCTACCCGGTGCGGCACAAGGAGACCGACGCGCTCCTCGTCGGCATGGCGGAGCGCTACGACGTGCTGATCACCGCCCGGGACGGCATGTTCCCGCTGGTGGCAGTCCCCGAGGGCAAGAAGGGCAGGGCCCTGGCCGTCCTGCACACCGGCAAGACGCGCAAGTCCCTGCCCTCCGGCGAGGTCCACCCGCGGGAGCTCGACGGCAACACCGTCCCCGCCCGCCGTCTGCTGCCCCACGAGTCCGTCACCCTGGACGACCGGGTGCCCGACCGGGAGGTGCGCATCCGGATCACCGGCACGATGGCGAAGTTCGACTGGGGCTTCGACCACAAGCCCTACACCCCGCAGCAGCGCCACCCGGTCCGCGCCGGTGAGCGGGTACGGCTCACCCTCATCAACGCCACCGACATGTGGCACCCCATGCATCTGCACGGGCACACCTTCGCGGTGACCGGGCTCGACTCCGCGGGCGCGCGCAAGGACACCGCGCTGGTGCTGCCGCACCGCAAGCTGGTGCTCGACTTCGACGCCGACAACCCGGGGCTGTGGATGCTGCACTGCCACAACCAGTACCACTCGGAGAGCGGGATGATGACGGTCCTCGGCTACAAGAAGTGAGGGCGGCGCGGCCGGCTCACCCGGTGCCGTCCAGCTTCTGGCCCCGCAGCAGGAACCACGCCACCGCCGACGCCGTCAGCAGGACCACCGCGCCCGCCGCCGAGGCCAGGTGGAGGCCGTGGACGAAGGACTCAC
>NZ_JACBWZ010000756.1 GCF_013870595.1 Streptomyces sp. WELS2
GTGTCCTCCGCGTCGTCCATTCCGTCAGCGCCGTCCGACAGTCGTCCCTGAGCCGCAGCCATGCGGGGAAGAGTAAGGGGAAGCGGGCCTTCGCGCAGGGCAAGACACCCCGCGCCGGCGGTCACCGGTGTCATGCGAGACTTGCCCCGTGACCGCCAACGACACCTCCACGGGCCAGGGGCCCGCAGCCACGTACGACAGCGCGTTCCTCAAGGCGTGCCGGCGCGAACCCGTGCCGCACACGCCCGTGTGGTTCATGCGCCAGGCCGGCCGCTCCCTGCCCGAGTACCGCAAGGTCCGCGAGGGCGTCCCCATGCTGGAGTCCTGCATGCGGCCCGAGCTGGTCACCGAGATCACCCTCCAGCCGGTGCGCCGGCACGACGTGGACGCGGCGATCTACTTCAGCGACATCGTCGTCCCGCTCAAGGCCATCGGTCTCGACCTGGACATCAAGCCCGGCGTCGGCCCGGTCGTCGAGCAGCCCATCCGCACCCGCGCCGACCTGGCCCGGCTGCGCGACCTCCGCCCCGAGGACGTGCCCTACGTCACCGAGGCCATCGGCATGCTCACCCGCGAGCTGGGCGCCACCCCGCTGATCGGCTTCGCGGGCGCGCCCTTCACCCTCGCGAGCTACCTGGTCGAGGGCGGCCCCTCGCGCACGTACGAGAACGCCAAGGCGATGATGTACGGCGACCCCGAGCTGTGGGCCGACCTGCTGGACCGGCTCGCCGACATCACGGCCGCCTTCCTGAAGGTGCAGATCGAGGCCGGCGCCAGCGCCGTCCAGCTCTTCGACTCCTGGGCCGGCGCGCTGGCCCCGGCGGACTACCGGCGCTCGGTCATGCCGGCCTCCGCGAAGGTCTTCGACGCGGTCGCCGGGTACGGCGTGCCGCGCATCCACTTCGGCGTCGGCACCGGCGAGCTGCTGAAGCTCCTGGGCGAGGCCGGCGCGGACGTCGTCGGCGTCGACTGGCGCGTCCCGCTGGACGAGGCCGCCCGCCGCGTCGGCCCCGGCAAGGCCCTCCAGGGCAACCTGGACCCGACCGTCCTGTTCACCGACAAGGACACCGTCGAGGCCAAGGCCCAGGAGGTGCTCGACGCCGCCGCCGGGCTGGAGGGGCACGTCTTCAACCTCGGCCACGGCGTCATGCCGAACACCGACCCGGACGCGCTGACCCGGCTCGTGGAGTACGTCCACACCGCGACCGCGCGCTGACTCACCAGGCCGAGCGGGGCCGCGCGCGCCTGCCGAACAGCAGGCCGGGCGGCTCCGGCGGCGGTGGTGTGCCGGGCTTGAGCGGCCAGGCGAGCAGCATGCCCGCCACGAAGCCGACCACGTGCGCCGCGTACGCCACCGTGCCCGCGCCGGACACCCCGAGTCCGGAGGAGTACACCGCCTGGAGCCCGAACCAGAAGCCGAGCACCAGCCAGGCGGGCAGCCGCAGCGGCAGGAAGACCAGGAACGGCACCAGCACCCACACCCTGGCCCGCGGATACAGCACCAGATAGGCGCCGAGCACTCCGGCGATCGCCCCGGACGCGCCGATCAGCGGGGCCGCGGAGGTGTCGTTGAGCAGCGCGAAGCCGTACCCGGCCGCGTAGCCGCACACCACGTAGAAGAGGAAGAAACGGATGTGGCCCATCCGGTCCTCGACGTTGTTGCCGAAGATCAGCAGGAACAGCATGTTCCCCAGCAGGTGCAGCCAGCCGCCGTGCAGGAACATCGCCGTGAACACCGACAGCGGCGGCGACTTGTCGTAACCGGGCGGCGCCACCACGCAGCCCGGCCCGTGCGGGCCCACACCGACCTCCCCGGTCGGCACCAGCCGGGGCATCCGGTGGTGGATCAGCTCCCGGGGGACCGCCGCGTAGTGGTCCAGGAACGCCTGCAGATCGCACAGCTGCGCCAGCTTGGTGCCGCCGGTCACGGAGCCGGCCAGGCCGGGCGTGGTGACGAACACCAGCACATTCGCGGCGATCAGCGCGTACGTCACCCAGGGGGTGCGGCGCACCGGGTTCACGTCATGGACGGGGATGACCACACACAAGTAGTGCCCGCGATCGCGCCCGGCTATCAGCGCGCCCGCCGCGGGTCAGCCCTGCCGCACCTTCGAGGCGGCCTTGCGCGCGGCCACCAGCACCGGGTCCCACACCGGTGAGAACGGCGGGGCGTACCCCAGGTCCAGGGCCGTCATCTCCTCCACCGTCATCCGCGCGGTCAGCGCCACCGCCGCGATGTCCACCCGCTTCCCCGCTCCTTCCCGGCCGACGATCTGCACGCCCAGCAGCCGTCCCGTACGGGCCTCGGCGAGCATCTTCACCGTCATGGGGGCGGCCCCCGGGTAGTAGCCGGCGCGGCTGGTCGACTCGATGGTGACCGTCTCGAACCGCAGACCCACCCGGCGGGCGTCCTTCTCCCGCAGGCCGGTGCGGGCGATCTCCAGGTCGCACACCTTGCTCACCGCCGTGCCGACGACACCGGGGAAGGTGGCGTAGCCGCCGCCCGCGTTGGTGCCGATGACCTGGCCGTGCTTGTTGGCGTGGGTGCCGAGCGGAACGTACTGCCGCTGCCCGGAGACCAGGTTCAGCACCTCCACGCAGTCGCCGCCCGCCCAGATGTCCTCGTGCCCGCGCACCCGCATCGCCAGATCGGTGACCAGCCCGCCGTGGACGCCGAGCGGCAGCCCGGCCGCCCGGGCGAGGGCGGTCTCCGGGCGGACGCCGATGCCGAGGACCACCACGTCCGCCGGGAACTCGGCGTCCCGCGTGGCCACCGCCCGCACCCGGCCGTCCCGTCCGGTGAGCACCTCGGTCACCTCGGCGTCGTTCACCATGGTGATGCCGAGGCCCTCCATGGCCCGGTGCACCAGCCGGCCCATGTCCGGGTCCAGCGTCGACATCGGCTCCCGGCCCCGGTTGACGACCGTCACCTCGAAGCCCCGGCGGATCAGCGCCTCGG
>NZ_JACBWZ010000757.1 GCF_013870595.1 Streptomyces sp. WELS2
GAGCCGGACACGTTCGTCGAGGCGGCCGACGGGACGGGGGTGCTGACGGCGGCGGGGGCGCGGGTCGTCGTACTGCCGGAGCTGGAGGAGGCGGCGAAGGCGCCGAACGCCCACCTTCTGCCGGGCTGAGAACCCGGGGGTATACACCCAGGGCCCGGAATCCTTGGGATTCCGGGCCCTGGGCCTTCAGTAGCGGGGACAGGATTTGAACCTGCGACCTCTGGGTTATGAGCCCAGCGAGCTACCGAGCTGCTCCACCCCGCGTCGTTGTGACTCCAGTGTACGTCATCCGCGGGACGGTTCGCACACCGGTTTCCGCGGGCCCCTCGGCGGGCCCCCGGACGGGGCCTCGCGGGCGTCACGCAAGGTGACCGGGCGAGCGCGCACGCATAACAACTGAGTCACCATCAAAATCGACAGTGACTGCTGACCGGCGCTGACTGGCGGTCAATTTGCCCCCTGTGACGGGATAGTTGCTGATATCTCCACCGGTTAAAACGTTAATGATCAAGGGGACCGGCTTGGAAAGTCACTGTCAGGTCTATTAACGTTCGATAACGCAGCGCGGTCGTCCCAGCCGTCACAAGAGGCGGCTCCGTGCGCACGCGCCGAATCCCGCGAGGGAACCGGGGAACCACCACTTTGGGGTGAATCACGCGGATACCGCCGTGTACTCACGCGAGTCCACGACCGGTATACGCGCGTAGGAGACCTTCCTGCTCCGAACCCGTCAGCTAACCCGGTAGGCGGAGGAAGGAAAGGAGCACGCCCCCGTGGCGTCCAACCGGCCCGGCCCCGAAGCCCCGTCCATACCGGCACAGCCCGAGCCCGAGCCCGAGACCTTCGGGTACGGCGCCTACCGAGCCGACGAGGGCCCGTGGGAGGAGTGGAACCCCACCGAGGACTCCGTCGCCCCGGTCCGCGGCCGGCACCGGGTCGCCAAGCAGCGCGGCGGCTTCGCGCGCAGCTCCACCGTCCTCGGCGTCGGCGTCATGGCCGCGGTCGGCGCGGGCGGCATGGCCAGCGCCAACACCGGCAAGCCGCCGGTCTCCATCTCCATGCCGGACCTGCCCTCGGTCGGCTCCCTCTTCCAGGACGGCTCCGGCGACGACCGGCCCGCCGAGGCCGCCGCCACGCTCAGCACCGTCGCCGTGGCCTCCGACGCCGGCCAGGACAGCGCCGACGCGGGCGAGGTGCTGCGCAACCGGATCATGGCGCAGGCCGAGCAGCAGCAGGGCCAGGCCGACAGCAAGGCCGCCGCCGCCGCGATCGCCGCCGCCGAGAAGCAGACCGCCGAGGCCGCGGCCCAGGCCGAGCAGCAGGCCGCCGCGAAGGCCGCCGCCGCCAAGGAGAAGGCGGAGGCGCAGGCCGCGAAGGCGGCGGCCGAGGCCAAGAAGGCGGCCGAGCAGAAGCGGCTGGCCGAGCTGGCCAAGCAGTACGCGCTGCCCACCTCCTCGTACACGATCACCTCGACGTTCGGGCAGGCCGGCTCGATGTGGTCCTCCGGCCACCACACCGGCCTGGACTTCGCCGCCCCCACCGGCACCCTGATCAAGGCCGTGCACAGCGGCACGATCACCGAGGCGGGCTGGGCCGGCGCCTATGGCTACCGCACCATCCTGACCCTGGACGACGGCACCGAGCTGTGGTTCTGCCACCAGTCCTCGATCAACGTCACGGCCGGCCAGAAGGTCGCCACCGGAGAGGTCATCGGCCGCGTCGGCGCCACCGGCAACGTCACCGGCCCGCACCTGCACCTGGAGGTCCACCCCGACGGCGCGCCCACCGGCATCGACCCGATGGCGTGGCTGCGCGACAAGGGCCTCACCCCCTGATCCCCGCCCCGAGGACCGGAAGACCGGAAGCCCCGAAAATCGGCGCCGGCGGCGGGATGGTATCGGCCCACACCGGCGTTGGCATGGCGTATGACGTCACTTCGTAAACTCGGCTCCTCCGACCTCGAGGTCTTCCCGCTCGCCCTGGGCGGCAACGTCTTCGGCTGGACGGCCGACGAGCAGACCTCCTTCGCCGTCCTCGACGCCTACACCGCGGCCGGCGGCAACTTCATCGACACCGCCGACGTGTACTCGGCCTGGGTCGAGGGCAACAAGGGCGGCGAGTCCGAGACCATCCTCGGCGCGTGGCTCAAGGCCCGCGGCAACCGCTCCGACGTGATCATCGCGACGAAGGTCAGCCAGCACCCCGAGTTCCAGGGCCTGTCCGCCGCGAACATCAAGGCCGCCGCCGACGCCTCGCTGCGCCGCCTGGGCACCGACTACATCGACCTCTACTACACCCACTTCGACCAGCCCGAGGTCCCGGTCGAGGAGATCATCGGCGCGCTGGACGACCTGGTGAAGGCCGGCAAGGTCCGGCACATCGCCGCCTCCAACATCGGCGCCGAGCGCCTGCGCGCGTCCCTGGAGTTCTCCGACCGCGAGGGCCTGGCCCGCTACGTCGCCGTCCAGCCGCACTACAACCTGGTCTCCCGCGACAGCTACGAGGGCCCGCTCCAGGAACTCGCCGCCGCCGAGGGTCTGTCCGCCATCCCGTACTTCGCGCTGGCCTCGGGCTTCCTGACCGGCAAGTACCGGCCCGGCGCGAAGGTGGACAGCGCCCGCGTCGACCGGGTCCAGGACTACGTGGGCTCCGAGCGCGGGCAGAAGGTGCTGGCGGCCCTGGACGAGGTCGCCGCCGCCCACGAGGCCCCGGTCGCCACCGTCGCCCTGGCCTGGCTGGCCGCCCAGCCGACGGTCACCGCCCCGCTCGCCTCCGCCCGCACGCCGGAGCAGCTCCCGGCGCTGCTCGGCGTGGCGGAGCTGAAGCTGACGGACGCGGAGCTCGCGAAGCTGACGGAAGCCTCCGCCTAGGACGGCCGCACGACGGCGCGGGCCGGCACCGCCGGATCAGGTGCGGTACGGATTGCAGGCGGGGTACGTCACCGCCGGGT
>NZ_JACBWZ010000758.1 GCF_013870595.1 Streptomyces sp. WELS2
TGCCTGTCGCAGGAACGAGTCCCGCATCCGGGAGTTGAGCACCGCGCCGAGCGCCGCCACGCCGGTCACACCGCCGAGTTCGCGCAGCGTCTCGGCGATCGCGGTGGCCATGCCGGCCTGCCGGCCCCGTACCCGCTGCACGACGATGACGTTGACCGCCACGAAGGTCAGACTCACGCACACCCCGATGACCGGCAGCACCCAGCAGTACTCGGCGTAGCGCGCGTCCTCCCCGTACCCGGCGAGCCCCGTCAGCGCGAGCGGGCACAGGGTGACGCCGGTCAGCAGCGGCCGGGAGGCGCTCCCGCGCGCGGACAGCCGGCCCGCGACCGGGCCCGTGACCACGATGAAGGCGGACGCCAGCAGGAAGACGAGGCCGGCCCCGGCCGGCGACCAGCCGAGGATGTACTGGAGGTACAGCGACAGGAAGAAGATCGCTCCGAACAGGGCCAGGCTCGTGGAGAAACCGGCCAGCGCGGCCACCGCGCAGAGCCGGTCGCGGAAGAAGGACAGATCGATCATCGGCTCGGCGGCGCGCGCCTCCACGGCCAGCAGGCCGGGCAGCGCCAGCCCTGCCGCGGTGAACCCGGCCAGGACGGCCGGGTCGGTCCAGCCCTCCGACGGTCCCTGGATGAGCGCGAAGATCAGCCCGCCGACACCGACGGCCGCCAGCGCCTGTCCGGGCAGATCCCAGGGGCGGCTGCGGCACGGGGGCGCGTACGGCAGGAAGAACGCGCCGAACAGCAGCAGGCACACGCCGATCGGCACGTTGATGAACAGCACGCTCTGCCAGCCGAACCGCTCCACGAGCGGACCGCCGATCACCGGCCCCAGGGCGAGTCCCAGGCCCGACGCGGCGCCGCGCAGTCCCAGCGCCCTGGCCCGGGTGGCGTCCTCGGGGAAGACCTGCCGCAGCAGCGCCGCGCTGGACGGCAGCAGGGCCGCGCCTCCCGCGCCCTGGACGATCCGGCCGGTGACGAGCATCGCCCAGCTGTCCGCCGTCGCCCCGAGCGCCGACCCCAGGGTGAACGCGGCCAGTCCGGCGAGGAACAGCCGGCGCCGCCCCAGCCGCTCCCCGACGATGCTGCCCGGCAGCAGGAAGGCCGCCAGGACCAGCGTGTACGAGGCCACGACCCACTCCAGGCCGCCGACGCCCACGGCCAGCTCCCTGCCGATGTCCGGCAGCGCGTTGTTCATCGCGAGGTTGTCGAGCATGACCATGAAGACGGTCACGGACTCGACGACGAGCACGGCACCGGGACGGCGGCGCCGGGCTCCGGGCATGGCTGGGGCGGCGGGCGAGGGCGGGCCGGTACGCGGCAGGGACATGGCGTCGTCCAGACGGGGAGAGGGGCGGGGGATACGCGGCGCTGGATCGGGCCGGGCGGATCCGGGTCCGGTGGAGCGCCCCGGGCGGTCCGGGCCGGTGGATCGGGCCGGGTGCATCCGGTGCGGGAGAGCGGGTCGGGTGGATTCGATTCGTGGGCCGGGTCGGGTGGTCCGGTCAGCGGACTCGCCCGGCGAGGAGTCGCGGTACCCGGCCGAGGGCCCGGGTGGGATGACGGTGGCAGCCGTGCCCTTCCCTCCGGGCGCGGGGGGTGGGTTCCGGACACCGTCCGGGCAATTCCGCACCCGAGCCGGGCCGATGGGCGCCTCGCCCGGGGAAAAGGACTGCGATCACCTGGCAAAAGGTACGCGTTCCACACCGGAACGCAGGCCGATGACGGCGAAGATCACTGACAGAGGTGAGGCACGTACCCTTGACGGGTGACAACCGGATCATCAGGCAACCTGCCGCCGTAGCAGGGATGTTGATCGCGACCGATCAGAACCAGGTGCCATATAAAACAAAGGCGATCACGGAAGTGATTGGTGGCCTGTTCTCCCGGCCTGTTCTCCCGAGGAAATTCCGGCCGGGGCCGGTTCCCGACCGCCACCGGCCACCACGCCCGCCGATCAGAGCCGGGCGCGCACCCATCGCGGATCGGGGTTGACGTACGGCCGGCCCGCCACCACCACGGTCGGCACCGTCTCGGCACCACCGTTGACCGCCCGCACCGCCGCCGCTCCGGCCGGGTCACGCCAGATGTCGACCCAGTGCAGCCGACGGGCGTCACGGCCCAGCCGGAACCGCAGGCGCAGGCAGTACTTGCACCCCGCCCGCCAGTAGACGATCGGCCGGCCGTCGCCCGCGGCGAGCTCCCGCGCCTGCACCGCACCGACCGGCCGCGGGAACACCAGCGGGGAGTGCACCCCCGCGAGCAGCGCGAACACCAGCCACACCGCGACGGCCGTTGCGACGGACCCGTCCACGACCCGCACGACCGAGGCGAGCGAGCCGCAGCCGATGAACAGGAGGGGCAGGAACCAGGCGCGCATCATGACCAGGCAGCCTACCGGCAGGGCGGGTCCAACGGACCGGGCGAACGCACGGCCGAGCGCGGTCAGCCGGTGTGACCGAGGCGGGTGGCGTCGTCGTACGACTCGCGGGCCTCGAGGAGTTCCTCCCAGTGCTGCTCGGCCCAGGCGAGCGCGACCGCGATCGGCCCGAGCAGGCTGCGGCCCAGCGGGGTCAGTTCGTACTCCACGTGCGGAGTGCCCTGCGCGTACACGATCCGCTTGATCAGGCCGTCCCGCTCCAGGGCACGCAGCGAACGGGTGAGGACCTTGGGCGTGACACGCCTGAGCGCCACGCGCAACTCCGAGAACCGGCGCGGTCCGTGTTCGAGACAGCGGATGACGAGCCCCGCCCACTTGTCGCCGAACCGGATCGGGCTGAGCGACGACGGGCACAGTTCGTCGAACATGTCGGCGGGCAGCGGCTCCTTCATGCCGTCACGGTACCCGCGACGGCGGTATCCCCTTGGTAACCAAGGCTGTTATTAGCGTCGGCGTACCGGCCGGGCGCGAGGGCCCGGCCCTGGTGAGAGGCGGTTCCGGCATGAACA
>NZ_JACBWZ010000759.1 GCF_013870595.1 Streptomyces sp. WELS2
CGCGGCCCCGCCGATCGCCCGCGCCGAGGCCGTGGCCGTGGCCGACACCATCGGCGTCCGCCCACCGGCCGCGCACCGAACGCCCCGCCTCCGCCACCAACCGCCCTCCGCGCGCCGTTGGGACGACTGCGGGAACGACCGCTCCCGCTCGGGAGTCCATGGCCGCGCCACGCGCCCCCTGCCGTGACCAGGGCACACTCCGTCGTGGCGGGACCGGCCGCTTCCGCGCCCGCCCGGCGACACAGGGCCTGGTCCGCGTGTGCCGGTGTGACGGCGGGTGTCGTGTACGGTCGGGGCGGCTGCCCTGCGGTGATCAACGGATGACCACCGGTTTCGGCGGTGCGGTGCGGACGTCCCGGTGTGGAGGAGGTGTACGGCGGTGGGCGAGGCGAAGCGGCGCGAGGACGACTCCGCCGGGGCTCCGGCGGAGCGGACGGCGCGGGTGCGCAACCCCCGCGGGCAGGGCGAACGGCTGCGTGAGGAGATCCTGCGCGCCGCCGGGGGGCTGCTGGAGCAGGTGGGCAGCGAGGACGCCCTGTCGCTGCGGGCGGTGGCCCGGGAGGTCGGCATCGCCACCCCGAGCATCTACCGGCACTTCGCCGACAAGACCGAACTGGTGTGGGCGGTGCTGGCGGAGCACTACGAGCGGCTGGCCGCGCTGATGTCCGAGGCCGACGCCTCCGCACCCGTGGACGAACCGCTGGAACGGCTGCGGGACCAGTTGCGCGCGTACTGCCGCTTCGCGGTGGCCAACCCGGCCAAGTACCGCCTGATGTGCGAGACCTGGCAGACCCCGGTGGACGAGGAGCGGCTGCACGGTCACCCGGCCGGGCTGCTGCTGCGCGGGCTGCACGAGGCGCTCACCCACTGCGAGGAGGCCGGCTGGCGGGTGCGCGGCACCCGTGCGGAAGCGCCGTACCTGCTGTGGTGCGCGCTGCACGGCCGGGTCGCGCTGTGGCAGGTCATGCCGCGCCGCAAGGACACCGCCCGGCTGGACCGGTTCGTGGACGAACTGCTCGGCCTGCTGCTGGAACGCTGACGCGTCCTCGGCACCGCTTCCTCACCTTCGCCCGGCACCCGTTTCCGTGGTGCCCTCCCTTCGGTCCGCCGCCGTCTCGCGTCCGGGCCGGCCCTCCACCACATCACCCGATTTCCTTCACCTCTCCTGCGGTCCGGGCCGTGCTCCGCCCTAAGGAAACGGTCGTAAGCTAACAGCTGTTAGTCGAAGGCCTCCCCCACAAGGAGTGGCATGACCACCACCGCACCGCTTCCGCCGCTGCCTGCCCGGCCGCCGTCCGGATGCCCCTTCGATCCCCCCGAGGGCCTCGCCCGACTGCGCCTGGAAGAGCCCCTGTCCAAGGTCGCCCTGGACGACGGCGGCTGGGCCTGGCTCGCCACCCGGTACGCGGACGTCCGGGCGATCCTCGGCGACGCGCGCTTCAGCTCCGACACCTCCGCCCCCGGCTACCCGGTCAGCGGCATGACCGGAGGCAGCCCGCGTCCCGGCGCCACCCGCGGCTTCATCCGCATGGACCCGCCGGAACACACCCGGCTGCGCCGCATGGTCACCCGCGACTTCATGGTCAAGCGGGTGGAGGCGCTGCGCCCCACACTGCAGCGGCTCACCGACGAACTGTGCGACGCGATGGAGCGGACCGACCGTTCCGAGCACCCCGTCGACCTGGTCCAGGCCCTGGCGCTGCCGCTGCCCTCGCTGGCCATCAGCCTGCTGCTGGGCGTGCCCTACGAGGACCACGACACCTTCCAGCGGCTCACCGGCACCCTGCTCTCCCGTGATCTCACCGAAGCGGAGCGCGAGCCCGCGCGCCGTGAACTGCTCGCCTACATCAACGAGTTGGTGAACGCCAAGAAGGCCGAGCCGGGCGACGACATCATCAGCCGGCTCGTCACCGAGCAGTACGCGCGGGGCGAGCTGACCCACGAGGACCTCGTGGCGTTCGCCGTGCTGCTGCTGGTCGCCGGGCACGAGACGACGGCCAACATGATCGGCCTGAGCGCCCTGTCCCTCATGCTCGACCAGGAGACCGCCGGCCGGCTGCGCGAGGACCCCTCCCTGGTGCGCGGCGCCGTGGAGGAACTGCTCCGTTTCCACAGCATCATCCGCAACGGCCCCCGGCGCGCGGCCCTCGAGGACGTGGAGGTCGGCGGACAGCTCATCCGCCGGGGGGAGGGCGTCATCGTCGCCGTGCCCTCCGCCAACCGCGACGAGGACACCTTCCCCGACGCCGACCGCCTCGACATCCGCCGCCCCAACGCCCAGCACCACGTGGCCTTCGGCTACGGCATCCACCAGTGCCTCGGCCAGGCGCTGGCCCGCGCCGAGCTCCAGGTGGTGATCACCACGCTGCTGCGCCGCTTCCCGGGCATGCGCCCCGCCGTGCCGGTCGAGGAGATCCCCTTCCGCACGGACATGGTCATCTACGGCTGCCACGCCCTCCCGGTCACCTGGTGACCCGCCGACCCCTGGCCCGATCCACCCCACTTCTGGAGGAATCCTGATGCAGATCACCATCGACGAGGCGAAGTGCTGCGGCGCCGGCCAGTGCGTGCTGGTCGCTCCCGAGGTCTTCGACCAGCGTGACGAGGACGGCATCGTCGTCCTGCTCGACGCCGCCCCGGACGCCGCCCGGCACGCCGCCGTGCGCGAGGCCGCCACCATCTGTCCCGCCGCGGCCATCCAGGTGCGGGAATGAGCGCCCCGCACACCCCCCGCCCCCGCATCGCGGTCGTCGGCGCGGCGGCGGCCGGGCTGGCCGCCGCCGAAGGGCTGCGCCGCCTGGGCTGGGACGGGGAGATATCCCTCATCGGCGACGAACCCCATCCGCCCTACGACCGGCCGCCGTTGTCCAAGCACGTCCTGTCCGGCGACTGGGAACCGGAGCGCACCGCGCTGCGGGACGCCGGCCAACTGACGGAGCTCGGC
>NZ_JACBWZ010000076.1 GCF_013870595.1 Streptomyces sp. WELS2
CCGGCTGCCGGCACCTGGACGTGACCAGCGCACGGCAGTGGGCCGCGCTGGCCGCCGAGTTGGAGGAGACGTACGGGCAGGTGCACGGCCTGGTCAACAACGCGGGCATCACCTGGCGCGCCCGCCTCGGCGACGTAGGGGCCGCGGACTTCGACCGGGTGCACGCCGTCAACGTCACCGGCCCGCTGCTCGGCATCCAGCACCTCGCCCCGCTGATGCCGCCCGGTTCCTCGATCGTCAACGTCGGTTCCTCGGCGGCCCTCACCGCGCACTACCCGGTCGCCTACACCGCCAGCAAGTGGGGGCTGCGGGGCCTGTCGAAGACGGCGGCGCTGGAGCTCGGCCCGCGCGGCATCCGCGTCAACACGATCCACCCCGGCTACATCGAGACCGAGATGACCGCCTCGGCCGCCCCCGCCTTCCGCGAGGCCAACATCCGCGAGACCCCGCTCGGCCGCACCGGCACCGCCGACGAGGTCGCGCCCCTGGTCGCGTTCCTGCTGTCGGACGAGTCGTCGTTCATCACCGGCGCCGAGATCCCCGTGGACGGCGGGCTCACCGCGCACGGCGGGGTCAAGTCGGTCTCCGACGCGCTGCGCGAGGGGGCCTCGTGAAGCGGCTGGAGGACAAGGCCGCGCTGATCTCCGGCCCGGCCCGCGGCCGGGACCGGGCCGCCGCGCCGCGGTTCGCCGCCGAGGGCGCGTTCGTGGTCGGCGGCGACCTGCTGCACGAGGAGGCCGTCGAGACCCGGCGGCTGAGCGCCCGCGAGGGCGGCACCGCCCTGACGCCCGGCCCGCTGGACGTCACCGCCGAGGAGTCGGTGCGCTCCTGGGTGGCGGAGGCGCCCCCGGACCGCTGGCCGAAGCCCGGTCCGGCACCCGCGCTCCAGCGAACGGTACGCCGGCCGTTTCCCCGGGGCCGGCCATGTCCTCTCCCGCACCCGGCGGACGCGGTGCAGGTCTTCGCGGTGGCACTGGCGGGATCGACCGAGCAGCGACGGCGCGGTGTGGAATTCAGGTGTTGTCGGGATAGTCGTCGTAGAAGCCCCGGCCGCTCTTGACGCCGAGGTGGCCCGCATCGACGTAGCTCTTCAACAGCTCGCGGGGTCCGGTGGGCAGGCCGGGACGCTCGGCGGCGTAGTGCTCCTCGATGTCCAGAACGACATCCAGGCCGACCTGGTCCATCATGCGGAACGGGCCGGCGGGGGTGCCCATGTTGATCTGCCACATCCGGTCGACGTCCCGCGGGGTGGAGACGCCCTCCGCGACATGACCAGCCAGGCCCCGGCGAGCGCCTGGGCGAGGTCGTCGGTGACCTCGACCCGCCCCTGGGTGCCGCCCTCGACACGGTGGCCACCTCGGCGGCGTTCTGCTCGACGTATGCCTTCGCCGCATCACCCGCGGGCCCGGACTTGTCGTGGATCCGCACCACCCCGCCGCGAGTGGCGGACATCAACGCGATCCGCCGCCCCAGGGTGCCCGCACCGATGACGGCGACCGGCCGGTGCTCCATATCGGTGGGAAGGGTGAAGCCCATCTGTTGTTCAACTCCTCGGTGCACCGCGCTCGCCACCACCGGCTACGACCGGACCGTGCGGATCCGGGATCCGGCCACCGGCACCCGTACCAACACCCTCACCGGCCACACCGACCGCGTGGAGGCGGTGGCCGTCTCCCCCGACGGCACCTGGCTCGCCACCGCCGGCACCGACGGGACGGCACTGATTTCGAGCACGGGCTCCTGGGAGCCTGTGGCGATGACGCGAACCGACAATCCGCTGTTGTGCTGCCAGTAACTGCCTTCCGGTGCCGGCATCGTCGTCGGCGGCCAAGGCGGCATTTACCACTTCCGCTTTCACCCTGGCACTTCGTCGGCGTGACCTTGTCCGCTTGCCGCACACCGCGCGGCGACACGAACCGCTCGGAAGCGGCGCCAAAGGCGCGCGCCACTACGCCGACCTGTCCTCCCCTGCATGCTCGTACCCGCCAGAACCGCAGGTCAGGCGCCCTTTGCGACTGGTTCAGGAATGGCGATGCCCTCCACATGTCGCGGCCATCGGAAAGCGGGCGGCCTGAGCAGGTCTCCGGAAAGACCAGGTCAACGCCCACAGTTCGACGCGTTGTCCACCTTGTCCAGGTCGGTCTCGCCGTCGGCGCCCCGGGCTCGTGGCCGGTGTGACCTGTCCTCTTACGCCAACGGCGCACGAACCGCGGGTCGGGTGATGCAAAGGGCGGTGAGGAAGCATCGCTCAGGCACGAACACGGACCAAGGGCGTATCGACCAGGTGTTCGGCGAGGAACCACGCCTGGAGTTCGCCGGTCCGGATGACCTGGGAGACGAGCAGGTCGTTGGTGCCGTCGTCGCCCAGCTCGGCGGTGCGGGCAGCCGCGTCATGGGCCTCCGTCAGGATGACCTCGTGGGCCTCCAGCAGGCGCGAGAGCATCGCGGGGACCTCCTCCACACCGTCCGGAGGGCGCGGGATCGACGTGATCTCGGCGACGTGCCGCGGGTCGCCCACAGCGACACCGCCCAGGGTCTGGACCCGCTCGGCAAGGGCGTCCACGAGTTGCAGTTGTTCCGCCGCGTGCTTGTCCAGCACCAGGTGGAGCTGGTAGAAGGTCGCCCCGCGCATCAGCCAGTGATGCTTTTTGTAGAGGCCGTGAAGGATCTGGGTGTCCGCGAGGACCTTGTTGAGGCGCTGGCAGGAGTACATGCGCGTCTCGTAGGACAGACCGAGGGGAAACTGCTTCACGGTCCCGAACTCCTGGATGATCTCGCCCTTCTGGTGCAGCCACGGCTGGCTGCCGGCGTGCTGGGATTCGATGGTCATGTTCCGCCTCCTGCTGAGTGGCCGTGGATACGGGTGACGCTAGGTGCCGGCACGGCGGGTGAGTTGCCCTGAAGCGCACGTGCACGTGCTCGGGAGCGCACGGAACGATCCGTGCGTGCCCTTGTTCACTCGTGGGCAAGCCGCCGTGCGCCGACGGGCAAGGCTCAGCACCTCGTCCCGCCTAACGTCGCTGACGACGTGGGCCCGGAAAACGACGAGGAGAGTCATGATGCCGAGCGAGCAGCGGAGGGTGGATTGCGCTCCGGAAGCCCCGCGCTGAGCCTGCGGGGGCGTAACCCGAGGGAAGCGCACAGAACCGCCACGCCGCTGGAGTGCTTTTTCGACCTGTGCTTCGTCATCGCGGTCGCGCAGGCGTCCGCGTGTCTGAACACGGCGGTGACGAACGGGCACTGGCTCACCGGCGCCCTGCGCTTCGCGCTGGTCTTCTTCACGATCTGGTGGGCCTGGATGAACTTCACCTGGTTCGCATCCGCCTACGACCCTGACGACGTCCCCTACCGGTTGACGGTGCTGGTCCAGATCGCGGGCTCTCTCGTCCTCGCCGCCGGTGTCCCCAGCGCGTTCGAGGAAGGCGATCTGCGCGTCGTCACGCTCGGATACGTCGTCCTGCGTACGACGCTGACCACGCTGTGGCTGCGTGTCGCACGATCGGATCCCCCTCGGCGGCGGACCGCGCTCCGCTTCGCCACAGGAGTGACGAGTTGTCAGGTCGGCTGGGTCGGGGTGCTCTTCCTCCCGGCCCCGGCACGCCTGCCGGCCATCATCGCGTTGATCGTCGCCGAGGTCTGCGTTCCGGTGTGGGCGCAGACCGCCGGAATGACCCCGTGGCATCCGCACCACATCGCCGAGCGGTACGGGCTGTTCGTCCTCATCGTGCTGGGTGAGTCCGTCGCGGCCGCCGCGGCGGCGGTCCGCGGTGCCCTGAACCGGGACCATGACACCGCGGCGCTGTACCTGCTGGCGGCGGGCGGCCTGCTGCTCGTCTTCGCCCTGTGGTGGCTGTACTTCGCCCGGCCGGCCCACACCCTGCTCGCCACCTCGCACCAGGCCCATCGCAGGAGGTTCACCTGGGCGTACGGCCACTACCTGATCTTGGCCTCGGCAGCCGCCGAGGGAGCCGGTCTGGCGGCGTACGCCCACCTGATCACCGGGCGCACCGGTGCCCCGCCGTTGTCGGCGGGTGGCGCGGTCACGGTGCCGGCGGCGGTCTTCCTCATCACCCTGTGGGCCGTGCATGTCCGGCCGCACCGGCGGAGCCGGGTCGAACAGCTTGCGTTTCCCGCGGTGGCGGTGGCAGTCCTGATGGCTGCCCTCTCACCGGCGCCGGCCCTCCTCGCCGCTCTGGCGGCGGCGGCCCTGGTCGTCGTGGTCACGCTGGTCGACCGGGCCGAGCGGGTACGGCGCGAGGGGCCGTGAGACGGAACGGGGTGCCGCCCGGAGTCTTTCTCCGGGCGGCACCCCGTTCCCCTGGTCAGCTCGTGGCGCGCACCGCCTCGCGGATCAGCTCGGCGACCTGCTTCGGCCGGGAGACGGCGACCGCGTGCGAGGCGCCCTCGATCTCGACGACGGTCGCCCCCGCGCGCTTCGCGCCGAAGCGCTCCACCTCGGGGTTGATCGCGGTGTCGGCGCCGGCGACCAGCGCCCAGGACGGCTTGGTCTTCCAGGCAGCGGCGGAGGCCGTCTCCTCGAAGACGGCGGCGGCCAGCGGGCGCTGCGCCACGGCCAGCACCTTCGTGACGTCCGCGGGCACGTCGGCGGCGAAGACCGCGGGGAAGGCGTCCGCGGCGATGGTGACCTCGACGGCCGGGTCGCCGCCCGCGACGGGGTACGTCCACTGCTTGAGGCTGCTCACCAGCGGGGAGAGCGGGAAGCGGCCCTGCAGCTCGCCGAGGCTCTCGCCCTCTTCGAGGACGTAGGCGGCCACGTAGACCAGCCCGACGACGTTCTCCGTGGTGCCGGCGACGGTGATCAGCGCACCGCCGTAGGAGTGGCCGACCAGCACGACGGGGCCGTCGATCTGGGCGGCCACGGAGGCGACGTACGCGGCGTCCGAGGCCAGGCCGCGCAGCGGGTTGGGCGGGGCGATGACCGGGATGCCGTGGCGCTGGAGCTCCTCGATGACGCCGGACCAGCTGGCCGCGTCGGCGAAGGCGCCGTGGACGAGGACGACGGTGGGAGTGGTGGTGCTCATGTCTGCCGGATCTCCTTGCGGTCAGGCGGTGTGCAGGGCGGCGCGCAGGGTGCCGGCGGCCATCGTGATGGCGGCCTCGGCGGCGTGGGTGCCGCGCAGGGCGTTGAGCATCACGAAGTCGTGGATGATGCCCTGGAAGCGCACGGCGGTGACGGGGACGCCGGCCTCGCGGAGCTTGCCCGCGTACGCCTCGCCCTCGTCGCGCAGGACGTCGGCCTCGCCGGTGATGACGAGTGCCGGGGGCAGGCCGGTGAGCTGCTCGGTGGTGGCGCGCAGCGGGGAGGCGGTGATCCGGGCGCGCTCGGCCTCGTCGGTCGTGTACTGGTCCCAGAACCACTGCATGCCGTCGCGGCGCAGGAAGTAACCGGTGGCGAACTGGTGGTAGGACGGCGTGTCGAAGCTCGCGTCCGTCACCGGGTAGAACAGCACCTGCTGCACCAGGGAGACGTCGCCGCGCTCCTTGGCCATCAGGGTGAGGGCGGCGCTCATGTTCCCGCCGACGGAGTCCCCGGCCACCGCCAGCCGTGTGCCGTCCAGGCCCTTGACGGCGCCCTCCTGCACGACCCACCGCGCGACCGCGTAGTTCTGTTCGATGGCGACCGGGTACCGGTGCTCGGGCGAGAGGTCGTACTCGGGGAAGACCACCGCGGCCTTCGCGCCGACGGCCAGTTCGCGCACCAGGCGGTCGTGGGTGTGGGCGTTGCCGAACACCCAGCCGGCGCCGTGGATGTAGAGGATCACCGGGAGGGTGCCGGTGGCCCCGGCGGGTTTGACGATGCGGGCCCGGACACTGCCCGTGGGGCCGCCGGAGACGGTGATCCACTCCTCGTCGATCGCCGGCTTGCCGATCTCGCCGGACTGCACCTCGTCGACGGCCTTGCGTCCCTCCGCCGGGGGCAGGTCGAAGAGGTAGGGCGGGTTGGCGGTCGCCTCCGCGAAGGCGGCCGCCGCGGGTTCCAGTACCGGCTGAACCGGCTCGACGGTGTGGGACATGTGCCTCTCCCGATGTTCCAAAGGACTCTTTCGTGTGGTGCGCCGGTCACGCTAGTGAGCGTCGCCGGGTCGGGGTTCTCCGTGAGCGCACCACCACTGTTCCCCCAGCGCACTGCGGGCTTCCGGCCGTCTCGCGAGCGTGCGCAGTACCGGGCGACGCAGTGCACTGCGGGACCAAGTCCGGTGCACTGCGGAGACATCGCCGCAGATCGGCCGTGCCTATCGTGAGGGCCCGAGCGAGACCGCGGCTCCTTGCCGCGTCCGCCCTCCATCCCACCGGCGCGGCGCGCATGCCGGACCTCGTCTTGGCGCGCCCGGAGTGGACGGATCCGAACTCCCGTGTCCCGGAAAGGACTTCAAGAGATGTCGACAATGCCGGTCGGCGGACTCGTTCCGCATGCCTCCGACGCTGCCGCAGACCTCGTCGTCCGCAACGCGAAGATCCACACAGCCGACCCGAGGCGCCCGCACGCCGAGGCCATCGCGGTCCGGGACGGCGTCATCACCGTCGTCGGTGACGACAACGACGTGGCCCCGCACATCGGGACGGCCACCAAGGTGGTCGACGCGTGCGGCCGCCGGGTCGTCCCCGGTCTCAACGACGCCCACCTGCACGTGATCCGCGGGGGGCTGAACTACGTACTGGAGCTGCGCTGGGACGGGGTGCGCAGTCTGCGGCAGGGGCTGGCGATGCTGCGTGACCAGGCCGCGCGTACCCCGAAGGGCCAGTGGGTGCGGGTGGTGGGCGGCTGGTCCGTCGAGCAGTTCGCCGAGCGCCGGCTGCCGACCGTCGCCGAACTGAACGCGGCCGCCCCGGACACCCCGGTGTTCGTGCTGCACCTGTACCACTCGGCCGTGCTGAACCGTGCGGCGCTCAAGGCCGCCGGCTTCACCAAGGACACGCCCGACCCCAAGGGCGGCCAGATCATGCGCGGCCGGGACGGGGAACCGACCGGCATGCTGCTGGCCGCGCCCAGCGCCCTCATCCTCTACTCGACCCTCGCCAAGGCGCCGGTCCTGGAGAGCGAGGAGGACAAGAAGACCTCCACCCGTCATTTCCTGCGCGAGCTGAACAGGTTCGGACTGACCTCGGCGATCGACGCCGCCGGCGGATTCCAGAACTTCCCCGACAACTACGCCACCGTCATCGAACTGGCCAAGGCCGGCCAGCTCTCGATGCGCATCGCCTATCATCTCTTCCCGCAGACTCCGGGCCAGGAGGTCGACGATCTCGCCCGCTGGATCGAGATGGCCCGCCCGGAGGACGGGGACGAATGGCTGCGCCTGAACGGCGCGGGCGAGAATCTCACCTGGGCCGCCGCGGACTTCGAGAACTTCGCCGAGCCGCGTCCGGAACTCACGCCGGACTACGAGGTCGAGTTCGAGAAGGCCGTCCGTCTCCTCATGGAGAACGGGTGGGGCTTCCGGCTGCACGCCACGTACGACGAGACCATCCGCCGGGACCTCGCGGTCTTCGAGAGACTCGCCGCGGAGGGGCTTTTCCCGGCCGGTAACCGGTGGCTGTTCGACCACGCGGAAACCGTCTCCGCGGACAGCCTCGACCGCGTCGCCGCGCTCGGCGGCGCCATGTCCGTGCAGAATCGTTTGTCTTTCCAGGGTGAGGCGTTCCTGCGCCGCTACGGTCCCGGCGCCGCCGCGGACGCCCCGCCGCTCCGGGCCATGCTGGACCGCGGGCTGACCGTGGCCGCCGGCACCGACGCCACCCGGGTGTCCTCCTACAACCCGTGGGTGGCCCTGCACTGGCTGGTCAGCGGCCGCACCGTCGGCGACCTGACGCTGCGCCCGCCGGCCAACCGCGTCGACCGGCAGTGCGCGCTGACGATGTTCACCCGCGCCGGCGCCGTACTGACCGGCGAGGACGAGGTCAAGGGCGTCCTGCGGCCGGGCTGCTACGCGGACCTGGCGATGCTGTCCGAGGACTACTTCACCGTGCCCGAGGCCGAGATCAGGCACATCGAGTCGCTGCTGACGGTGACCGGCGGGCGGATCGTCTACGCCGCCGGCACCTACGAGGGGCTCGACGAGGAACTGCCGCCCGTCAGCCCCGCCTGGAGCCCGGTGGCGCATTTCGGCGGCTACCAGGCGTCTCCCTCGGCGGCCGGCGCCCGCCAGGCGGAGTCCCTCGGCCAGGCCGTCGCCGAATCGGAGCGGCACCGCCAGTGGCGCATCGCCCGTGGCCTCACCCCGGAGACCGCGAGCACGCCCTTCGATCCCTGCTTCGACCTCTAGAACACCCCGCCGGGGCCGCGCCGTTAAGCGCCCCTGCCGGGACACCCACCGACTCCGTCCGCACACGGACGGTTCCACCTGGACAGGAAAGGTTCATCCTCATGGTCAGCATCTCCGACGTCACCGCCGCCCCCGGCCCCGACCTGCTCACCCCCGACAACTGCGCCGTGCTCTTCGTGGACCACCAGCCGCAGATGTTCTTCGCCGCCGCCAGCGGCGACCGCACCTCGATCATGAACGCCACCGTGGGCCTGGCGAAGGCCGCCAAGGTCTTCGACGTGCCGACCGTGCTCAGCACCGTGGCCGCCGAGTCCTTCTCCGGCCCCATCATGCCGCAACTGGCCGCGGTCTTCCCCGACCAGAAGATCATCGACCGCACCTCGATGAACGCCTGGGAGGACGTGCCCTTCGTCGAGGCCGTCAAGGCGACAGGCCGCAAGAAGCTGGTCATCGCCGGCCTGTGGACCGAGGTCTGTGTCGTCCTGCCGACGCTGTCGGCCCTCGCCCAGGGCTACGAGGTCTACGTCGTCACCGACGCGTCCGGCGGTGTCAGCCCGCAGGCCCACGAGCACGCCGTCCAGCGCATGATCCAGGCCGGCGCGATTCCGGTGACGTGGGTGCAGGTGCTCCTGGAGCTCCAGCGGGACTGGGCGCGCACGGAGACGTACGTCCCGGTCACCGAGGTCGTCAAGGAGCACGCCGGCGCCTACGGTCTCGGTGTCGTGTACGCGCAGTCCGTCATCGGCGCCCACGCCGCCGGCTGACCGCACCGATTCCGATCCAGGAACAGGCAGGGACACGATGGACGCTGGACTGTTGGTCCTGCGGCTGGTGGCGGGCTTGCTCATCGCCGGTCACGGGGTGCAGAAGGTGAGCTTCCGGCTCGGGGGCAGCGGCTTGGCGGGCGGAACCGAGGAATTCCGCCGCGACGGATTCCGCGGCGGAGTGCTGACCGCACTCGTCGCGGGAGCCGGTCAGATCGGTGCCGGCCTGTTCCTGGCCCTCGGGCTGCTCACGCCGCTGGCCACGATGGCCGCCATGGGCGTGATGACGGTCGCGGGCACCGTCAAGTGGCACAAGGGCCTGTGGGTGCAGAACGACGGCTACGAGTACCCGATGGTCCTCGTCGTCGTCTCGGCCTCGCTGGCCCTCACCGGGCCCGGACGGTGGTCCGTGGACCACGCGCTGGGCACCACCCCCTGGCCGCTGTGGATCGCCGTCGCCGCGATCGTGCTCGGCCCGACGAGCGGACTGCTCACCCGCGTGGTGCTGCACCGCACCGACTCCGAGGTGGAAGGGACGCGACATGCGCAGGCTGCTGAGTGACGCCGTCGGCACACTGGTGCCCCGGGGCGAGGAACGCCACGGTCCGCTGCCCCCGCTGCTGCTGACCATGACGGTGGTCACCGGCCTGGTGGACTCGGTGAGCTATCTGGCCCTCGGACACGTCTTCGTCGCCAACATGACCGGCAACGTGGTCTTTCTGGGATTCGCCCTGGGAGGCGCCGGAAGCCTGTCCGCGTTCGCGTCCGTCGTCTCGGTGACCGTGTTCCTCCTGGGCGCGCTGGCGGGCGGCAGGCTCGGCACGCGGTTCGCCGCGCACCGAGGGCACATGTTGAGAGCGGCGACGGCGGTGCAGACGGTGCTGGTCGCGGTCGCCGTGGTGGTCGCCGCGGTGGCCGACGGCCGGGTCACCACCTCCGTCCAGTACACGCTGATCGTGTTCCTGGGGCTCGCCATGGGACTGCAGAACGCGGTCGCCCGGCGCCTCGGCGTGCCGGACCTCACCACCACCGTGCTGACCCTGACGCTGACGGGTCTGGCCGCCGACTCCGCCCCGGCCGGCGGCGAGGCCCCGCGCCCCGGCCGCCGCATCCTCTCCGTGCTCGCCATGTTCCTCGGCGCCCTGATCGGAGCCGTGCTCCTGCTGCACGGCCACCTGGTCGTCGTCCTGAGCCTCACCCTGGTCCTGCTCGCGGGCACCTCCGTGACCGCCCACCGCCTCTCCGCCGCCGACGCCCCCTGGCTGCGGCCACGGCCGTGAACGCGATGCCCCCGGCTCGGACGCCGGAGCCGGACCTTCGGCGCCCCCTTCGGACCCCTCGGCCCCGGGAGGTCCGGCACACCGCCGACCCCAACCCGTCGAAAGGAACCCGATGAACCGGCCCTCCCCCGCCTCGACCGTCGAGCGAGCAGACGACCGGCACCGTTACGAGATACTGGTCGGCGGCCGGCTCGCCGGTCTGACCGCCTATCGCGACCATGGTCAGCAGCGGGTCTTCCACCACACGGAAGTCGACGACGCCTTCGCCGGACGGGGACTGGCCGCGCTCCTGGTCCGGGAGGCCCTCACCGACGTACGCCGCTCAGGCATGCGCATCGTGCCGGTCTGCCCCTATGTGGCCGAGTTCCTGAAGAAGCACGAGGAGTTCGCGGACATCACCGACCCGGTGACCCCGGAGATCCTGCGCCGGCTCAGGGCCGAGCTGCGGACCCTCACCTGATCGCGCCGCTGGTGGCGTCGGCGGTGATGAAGCGCTGGGCGACGACCAGCAGCACCGCCGCCGGCACCGACGCCAGGACCGCGGTGGCCATCACCGCGTTCCACCGGGTCGTGTGAGCACCCATGTACTCGTAGATGCCGAGGGTGACCGGCCGGACTGTCTCCGTGGTGGTCAGTGTGAGGCCGAAGAGGAAGTCGCTCCAGGTGAAGAGGAAGGTGAAGAGACCGGCGGTGACCAGTGTGTTCCGGCTCAGCGGCAGCACCACGGCGCAGAAGGTGCGCAGCCTGCCGGCGCCGTCCACACGCGCGGCTTCGATGATCTCCCCGGGGATGCTCCGCATGAACGAGTGCAGGATGATGACGGCGAACGGGACCCCGGCGGTGGAGTCCGCGAGGACGAGTCCCAGGCGCGAGTTCAGCAGTCCCAGGTCGTTGTAGGCGCCGTAGAGCGCGTTCGCCACGACGATGCCCGGCACCGTCTGCGTGATCAGGACCCCGAAGAGCACGATGCTGGTTCCCCGCAGGGAGAACCGGGCCAGGGCGTAGGCGGCCGGGGCGGCGAGCCCCAGGCTGAGCGCGACGCTGCCGAGGGCCACGACGAGGCTGGTGACCAGGTTGGGTCCCTGATCGCGCAGTGCCGTTGCGTAGCCGCTGAAGTCCGGGTGGGAGGGGAACCAGCCCGCCCGCAGTGTGGTGCCCGTCGGCTGCAGAGAGGCGTTCACCATCCAGTAGACGGGAAACAGCATCACCGCGACCAGGACTGACCCGACGACGGTGGGGAGCAGGCCACGGCGGCGTCCGCGCCGCACCCGCCCGCCCCTCACGCGTGCGCGGCGCGCCGGTCGGCGCGCAGGAAGACGAGGGCGAGGACGAGCGAGAGGATGATGAGCACGTTGCCCATGGCGGCGCCGCGCCCGAACTCGAATCGCTGGAAGGACAGTTCGTAGGACTGGGTGGCGAGGGTCTGCGTGGCGTCGGCCGGCCCTCCGCCCGTCACGACGAGGATGATGTCCAGCACTTTGAGGGTGTAGACCACGCCCAGCACCAGCACGACGCTCACGGCGGGCCGCAGCAGCGGCCACGTGATGTGGCGGAACGACGCCAACGGACCGGCGCCGTCCAGGTCTGCCGCCTCGTACAGCCGGGCCGGGATGTTCCGCAGACCGCTGTACAGGATCGCGGTGTTGAAGGGGATTCCCACCCAGATGTTGACGAGGGTCACCGACACGAGTGCCTGTGAGGTGCCGGTGAGCCAGGGGATGCCGGACGACACCATGGGGAGGGCGCGCAGTGCGTTGTTGACGACTCCGTCGTCGGTGTCGAGCATCCACTTCCACGTCGTGGCCGAGACGACCAGCGGCAGCAGCCACGGCAGCAGCAGGAGCGAGCGCAACAGGCCGCCGAGCGGGAAGCTGCGGCGGAAGAACAGGGCCAGGGCGAGACCGAGCAGGAACTGCCCGGCCACCGAACCCGCGGTGAACAGGACCGTGGTCAGCAGTGCCCGGGAGAACAGGCCCGATCCCAGGATCTCCGCGTAGTTCCGCAGCCCGACGAACGGCGCGGCCCCGGTGTAGAAGGTGGCGGGCGTGTACTGCCGGAAGCTCATCACCACGTTCTCGACGATCGGGTAGCCGAAGAACAGCAGCAGGTAGACCACGGCGGGCACGACGAACCCCCACTGGGCGAGCAGTGCCCGCACGCGGGTCCGGGTGGGGGCCGGCGGACAGGTCATGAAGCGGTCGCGAGCCGCTGCGCGCCGGCGAGCGCCTCCTCCGGCGTCTGCCGGCCCGTCAGCGCGGACTGGATCGCCGTGGATATCGCCGTCGCCGTTCCGGGCCACCTGACGCCGAGTCCGGCGGTACGGGAGCGGGCCCGCTCCACGCTGGTGACGAAGGCGGACATCGACGGGACCTGCTCGGCGTACCGGGCCGCCACCGCGGTGCGGGAGGGCACGGTGAGGTGGTCCTTCGCCACGGCCAGCATGGTCGTGGGGTCGTTCAGGCAGGCCAGGACCCGGGCGGCCTTCTCCTTCCGGGACGGGGAAGAGTTCTGCGGCACCGTCCACACCTCGCCGCCGAGGGGCGTGACGAGCTTCTGCCCCTTCCGGCGGACGGGGAGGGGGGCCACTCCCCAGTGCAGATCATGGTCCTTGTCCAGCGCGGGAATCCGCCAGGGTCCGTTGACCATCATGGCGGTCTTTCCGGCGGCGAACTGGTCGTGGAGGTCGGCCTGACTCCAGTTCAGTGCCGACCTCGACATGGATCCGCTCTTCACCAGGTCGGTCCACAGCCGCAGGGCCCGAGCGGCCTGCGGTGTGTCCAGGTGCTTCTCGTCCCCGCCATCGGACCACAGGAAGGGCAGGAACTGCCAGGTGCTTTCGGGGGTGGCGCCGGCGGAGACGGCGATGCCGTAGCGTCCCGGGCGGGTCAGGCGGGCCGCCGCCGTCTTCAGCTCGTTCCAGGTCCGTGGCACGGCGACACCGGCCTCGGCGAGCATGTCCTTGTTGTAGACGAGGGCGACCGTGTTGACGGTGGGCGCCAGCCCGTACACCCTTCCGCGGTAGGTGCCCGCCGTCAGGATGCCCTCGGCGAAGCCGGTGGTGTCGATGTCGTAGCGGTCCAGCGGCGTCAGTGCGCCGGTGCTCGCGATCTGCTGGAGGTCGGGGTTGTCGAGCATCAGCAGGTCGGGCAGGGTGCGTGACGACGCCTGTCGCAGGACCCGGGGGATGAGCGACGGCGCCGGGACACTGGTGTGCTCGACCCTGACGCCGGCGGTCCTGCCGCAGTCGTTCAGCCGCTTGCTCCACTGGGCGTGCTCGGTCGCGTCGGTGTAGTAGTCGAGCGCGGTGATGGAGGTCACCTTGTCCGGGGCCGATGCGGCGCCGGTTCCCCCGCCGCAGCCGGTGGCGGCCAGTGCGAGGGCGACGGTCCCGAGAAGGCTGGTGATGCGTCGCGCCGACGGTCCGGCCGGTGAGTTCAAGGTGGTGCCTTCCCGAGCGAGCCTGTGGTCGAGGCCGGGCGTCCGCGTCGCCGAGGAGAGGCTCCGGCACCGGCGTTTTATCGATCGAACAGGGATGCTAGCCGATTGACCTGCGCGTCAGCTGTGCGGGAGCCCGTAGCCGTCGCCACGGTCCGTGCCCTGTCCGACGGCTTCCCGGATCATCGCCGCCACGGCGCCGGGCTGTGACAGGACGACGCCGTGCGAAGCGGCCACCGAGTACTCGGTGGCCGCCATGCGCTGGGCCATGAAGCGCTGGGCCGTGGGGGCGAGCATCCGGTCGGCGGCCGCGATGGCGTACCACGACGGCTTGCAGGCCCAGGCCGGCGGCCCCGACGTGCCGGTCAACGCGCTTCGCGTGATGGGGCGTTGGGACACGGCCAGGGCATCGGTGACATGTGGTGACAGGTCGGCGGCGAACGTCGGCCCGAACTGTTCCTCGACGAGGTACATCTCGCCCTCCGGGCCACCGGTGAACCGGGCGGGCAGTGTTGCCGTGATGGTGGTGTCGGTCACCGGTGCGGAGGCGAAACGGCTCAGGATGTCCAGGACGGACTCTCCGGCGTCCAGGCCGAACGCCGCGACGTAGCACAGGGCCACGATCTGGTCGCAGTCGCCGGCGGCATGGGTGATGACAGCGCCTCCGTAGCCGTGTCCGACCAGGACGACCGGGGCGTCGATCTGGCACACCACGCTCCTGATGTAGGCGGCGTCCTGCGCCAGTCCGCGCAGCGGGTTCGCCGGGGCCAGCACGGTCAGGCCGACGGCCTGGAGCAGGGTGATGACCCGCGCCCAGGAGGAGGCGTCGGTGAACGCCCCGTGCACGAGCACGACGGTCGGCGGGTGGGGGGCGGGTCCGTTCACGTTCCGATGACCTCCGAATGAGTCCAGGCGTTCCAGCCAAGCGCATCCGGTTACCGCGGGCATCGCGTGAACGTACCAAGACGTGCCGGACGTACCGCGGATCCGCTCAGTCCTCGGGCAAGGCCATGACCACATGGGCCAGCTGGACCCTCGAGTTGACCGACAGTTTGCGGAAGGCGGAGGTCAGGTGCGTGTTGACCGTGTGCGGGGAGATGACGAGCAGATCGGCGGCCGACCGGTTGGTGTGGCCGGCGGCGACCAGGCGCGCGATCTTCTTCTCCGAGGCCGTGAGGGCCTCCCAGCCCTGGACCGGGCGAGGCGTGGCCGTCCTGCGGCTGCCGGCCCCGGTACGGTCCAGGTCGCGCCGCACGCGTGCCGCCGCGGCATGGGCACCCGACGCGACGAACAGGTCATGGGCGCGGGTCAGGGCGGCATCGGCCTCGGCTCCCCGGTCCGCCGTCAGCAGTGCCCGGCCGAAATCGGCTCGGGCCGCGGCCCGGACCAGGGGGCGCGGACTCTCCTCGAGGAGGGCCACCGCGCGTTCCAGCAGGGTGAGGTCGTCGCGCACCAGGCCCGCGGCCTGGGCGGCGATGACGTCCTCGATGGGGACGTAGCGGCCCGGGGAGGC
>NZ_JACBWZ010000760.1 GCF_013870595.1 Streptomyces sp. WELS2
CAGGGTGCCGACGAGGGTCTTGCCCTCACCGGTCTTCATCTCGGCCACATAGCCGAGGGCCCACCGGGGACGCGCTGCCCGTGCTGGCCGCCCTGGAGGCGACGCTGATCATCGCGGGCCCGGGCGGGGCCCGCCGGGAGATCCCGGTCTCGCACCTGCTGGCCGGCGTGGAGATGCTGCGCGGCGGCGAACTCATCGGCTACGTCCGCCGGTCCCCTCCCCGCCTCCGGTCGGCGAGGCCCCGCCGTCCGCGTACGACCCGCTCCAGGACACCGGGTACACCCTCCCGTTGCACGACGGACCGGGCGCCACCGGCTACGGCGGACGTGATGTGTACGACACCGCTGAGACGAACGGCTCCTACGGCACGTACTCCCCGGGTGACGCGTTCGACAGCGGTCCCGCCACCGAACCGCTGCCCGGCTCGCCCTACGGGGCACCGGGTTCGGGCGAACCATGGATCACGCCTTCCGGAGGCTTCAAGTGAACGAGGCACTGCCCGACGTCCCCGAGGTCCGCGTGGTCGGTCTTCCCCAGCTCACGTCGGGCTTCGACCTTGTGGAGCGACTGGACCTGCCGATGCACCTGAAGGTGCACGGGCCGCTCGACCCGCTGGGCGGCGAACAGCTCGCCCAGCTCGCCGAGCGCATCAACCTGAAGGGGCGCGGCGGAGCCGGTTTCCCCTTCCACAAGAAGCTGCGTTCGGTCGCCGAGTCGGCGATCAGGCGCGGGGTGCGGCCGGTCGTCGTGGTCAACGGCAGCGAGGACGAGCCGGCCTGCCGCAAGGACACCGTGCTGATCAACCGGGCGCCGCACCTCATCCTGGACGGCGCCCTGCTGTGCGCCGAGGCGCTCGGCGCGCGCACCCTCGTCATCGGCGTCACCCGGGAGTCCACGCAGCGCTCCATGGAGGCCGCGCTCGCCGAACGCGGCCTCGGCAACAGCCGTAGAGCGCCGTTGCGCGCGTGGGTGCAGCGCAATCCGGTGCGCATGGTCACCGGTGCCGCCGCCTCGCTGATCCGCTCGATCGACGGTGGTCCGGCGATCCCGCCCGGCCGCAAGGTCAGCGCCTCGCGGAGCGGTGTCGGCGGGGCGCCCACACTGCTGTCGAACGCGGAGACGTTCGCGCAGCTCGCCATAGCCGCCCGCATCGGCCCGGAGCGTTACGCCCACACAGGTCTGTACGACGAACCGGGCACCGTGATGCTCACCGTGTCCGGTGCGGTCGCCCGCCCCATGGTGATCGAGGTGCCCACGGGCGTACCGCTGCGCTACGTGCTGCAGCTCGCGGGCGCCCCGCCGGTCCCGCAGGGCGTCCTGACCGGCGGCTACCACGGCAAGTGGATCGACGCGGCGACCGTGGACGAGGCGATCGTCTCCCGCAACTCGCTGGACGCGGTGGGCGGTTCGCTGGGCGCGGGCGCGATCCTGCCGATCGGCCAGGAGACGTGCCCGCTGGGCGAGTCACTGCGGGTGGCGCAGTGGCTGGCCGAGGAGAGTGCCGGTCAGTGCGGGCCCTGCTATCTGGGGCTGCCCGCCGCCGCGCGCGGACTGGAGGACGTCCTGAACGGCGGCGGACCCGCGGCCCTGGAGGCGCTGAAGCAGGTCGCGAAGAACGTCAAGCGGCGCGGCGCGTGTTCACACCCGGACGGCTCGGCGATGTTCCTGGAGTCGACCGTCAAGGCGTTCACCGACGACCTCGCGGCGCACGTCCTCGGCAACGGCTGCGGACGGCCCGTGGCGGGCGTGCTGCCGCTGTTCGAGGGGGGCAGGGCCCCTACGGGCGTCCCGGGCGGCGCGGACGCCGCGGACAGCGGTGCCAGCCGCCAGACGATCCACGTGGACTGGACGCTGTGCCGGGGCCACGGGCTGTGCGCGGACATCCTCCCGGAGGTGTTCGAACTCGGCGCGGACGGCTTCCCGACCGTCGCCCGGGCGCAGGTGCCGCGTTACGCGGAGGCGAAGGCGCTGCGCGCGGTGCGCCGCTGCCCGGCGCTCGCCCTGCGCATCGAGGAGGACACGCGCGGGCAGGCACCGGCACGCAATCTGCCGGTGCTCTCCCAGGGGCGAGGCCGGCGCGCGCTGGGCCGCTGAACACACGTGAGGGGCGGGTCACCGGATCGGGTGATCCGCCCCTCACGTTCCTGCGCGCACTACGTTTAGCCGCGCTTTGCGTCACAACACGCCGAAGGCGGATCATCCGTGGGATGACCCGCCTTCGACTTCTGTGGAGCTAAGGAGAATTGAACTCCTGACCTCTTGCATGCCATGCAAGCGCTCTACCAACTGAGCTATAGCCCCTTGTTTTGTTGTTTCGCCCGGTTCCCCCGGCGACGACGTAAACATTACAGGCCTGTGGGCGCAGCGCCAAATCGGTTGCAGCTTCACTCCGGTATGGCCGCTAATGTCGGTTTTCATGCCCGAGATCGCGCCGTTCACAGCACGCCGCCGGGTCCCGGTCGCCCTGGGCGTGTGCCTGCTGTCCTTCGCGGCGTTCTGGGCCGCGCAGCGGGCCGCGCACGTGTCGATGGTCGACCTGATGGTCTACCGGGCCGAGGGAGCCGCCGTACGGTCCGGCGACGACCTGTACGCGCTGCGCGCGACCACCGCCCGCCTGCCCACCACCTACCCGCCGTTCGCCGCCCTGCTGTTCACCCCGCTGTCCCTG
Organism: Streptomyces sp. WELS2; assembly: GCF_013870595.1. Classification (GTDB taxonomy): domain Bacteria; phylum Actinomycetota; class Actinomycetes; order Streptomycetales; family Streptomycetaceae; genus Streptomyces. The sequence goes on from NZ_JACBWZ010000760.1 coordinate 2,669, forward strand.
CCGGACACCGCGCTGCTGCGCACGCTGGCGACGGCCGGCAATCTCGCCCTGCTGGTGTTCTTCGTACGGCTGTCGCTCGAACTCGTCGGCCACGCGCGCGTGCGGAACGTCTGGTGGATCGCGGGGGCGGCCGTGTGGTGCGAACCGGTGTGGACGACCGTGCGCTACGGCCAGATCAACCTGCTGCTGGCCGTGCTGGTGCTGTGGGACCTGACCCGCCGGCCCGCCGGCGGCCACGACCGCTGGAGCGGGCTGGGGCTCGGGCTGGCCGC
>NZ_JACBWZ010000761.1 GCF_013870595.1 Streptomyces sp. WELS2
GGAGCTGGCGCAGGCCCGTGAGCACACCCGGAGCGAGACCGAACGGCTGCGTACGGAGCTGGAGTCGGCGCGCAAGGAAGCGGAGTCGCTGCACCGCAAGCTGCGCGCCGCGCTCAGCGACGTCAAGCGGGGCGAGGCCGCGCTGCGCAAGGCGCACGGCGAGATCGACACCGTACGCGCCGAGGCGCAGGCGCAGGTGTCGGCGGCGGAGAGCGAGTCCCGGCGGCTCAAGGCCCGCCTCGGCGAGGCCGAGGCCGCGCTGGAGGCCACCCGCCGGGCGGCCCGGGAGGGCCGCAGCGTGGAGGACATGCGGGTACGGCTGCTGCTCGACACCCTGCTGGACGCCACCCAGGGGCTCAGGCGTGAACTAGCCCTGCCGCCGGTGTCGGTGCGCCCGGCCGAGACGGTCGACGCGGTGGAGCCGGGCCGGATGACCCCGAAGGACATCGCGGCGCGCGCCCTGTCGGAGAACGACCCGGCCATTCTCGACCAGTTGCTGGCACTGCCGCAGGTGCACCTGGTCGTCGACGGCTACAACGTGACCAAGACCGGCTATCCGCAGATGCCGCTGGAGAAGCAGCGGCTGAGGCTGCTGGGCCAGCTCTCGGCGCTCGCCGCGCAGACCGGCGCCGAGGTCACCTGTGTCTTCGACGGCGCGGAACTCGCCGCGCCGGTACTGCTCGCCCCGCCGCGCGGGGTGCGCGTTCTGTTCTCGAAGCCGGGCGTCACCGCCGACGAGCTGATCCGGCAGCTGGTGCGCGCCGAGCCGCCGGGGCGCCCGGTCATCGTCGCCTCCACCGACCGGGAGGTGGCCGACGGGGTCGCGAAGGCGGGTGCCCGGCCGGTGGCTTCCGCGGTGCTTCTGAAGCGGTTGTCCTGACGGTGTCCCGAAGGTCCAACAGGCGCCGGTAACGCCCGAATCGACCTTTCCGTCACGCGACGTAGGGTCAGGCGTGCCTCACCGCGCGTGAGTTGTGTGCAAAGAATGCATGGCGTGACGGGTTTTTTTGCCGTGAGGATTTGAACTGATCACAACTAGGTCACTAGGGTCTGGCTCGAACCTCCGAACGGGTGATCACTCTCAAGAAGGAGTTCCCCCTCCGTGGCGTCCCACCGTCGACCCAAGCAGCCGAGTCGCACCCGCGTGACCGTGCTGACCACCGCAGCCGCCGCTGCCGTCGCGCTCAGCGCGAACGCCGCCAACGCCGCCCCCAGCGAGAAGCTGAGCAAGGACGAGGTGAAGGCGAAGGTCGACAAGCTCTACGAGCAGGCCGAGCAGGCGACCGAGAAGTACAACGGCGCCAAGGAGAAGCAGCAGAAGCTGCAGAAGGAAATCTCCACCATCCAGGACAACGTCGCCCGCGGCCAGGAGGAGCTCAACAAGCTGCGCGACGGCCTGGGTTCGCTGGCCACCGCCCAGTACCGCTCCGGCGGCATCGACGCGTCGGTCCAGCTGTTCCTGTCCTCGAACCCGGACGACTACCTCGACAAGGCGTCCACGCTCGACCAGTTGAGCAGCCAGCAGGTCGACGCGCTGAAGAAGATCCAGGACAAGCAGCGCGAACTCGCCCAGGAGCGGGCCGAGGCCACCGAGAAGCTCAAGGACCTCTCCGCCACCCGCACCGAACTGGGCAACAAGAAGAAGGAAGTCCAGGCCAAGCTCGGCGAGGCCCAGCGGCTGCTGAACACCCTGACCGCCAAGGAGAAGCAGCAGCTCGCCGAACAGGAGCAGAAGCGCGCCCAGCAGAGCCAGGAGCGCGCCAACCGCTCCACCGGCGGCAGCGAGCGTCCCGACCTCGGCGAGTCCGTGCCCGCCTCCGGCCGGGCCCAGGCGGCCTTCTCCGCCGCGCAGACCAGGCTCGGCTCGCCGTACGTCTACGGCGCCACCGGCCCGTCCTCCTTCGACTGCTCGGGCCTGACCTCCTGGGCCTACGCCCAGGCCGGCGTCTCCATCCCGCGCACCGCCGAGGCACAGTCCCAGATCGGCACCCGGATCACCTCGGTCAGCGATCTGAAGGTCGGCGACCTGGTCTTCTTCTTCAACGACCTGCACCACGTCGGCCTGTACGCGGGCAACGGCCAGATCCTGCACGCCCCGCGCACCGGCACGGTCGTCCGGTACGAGTCCATGAGCACCATCGGTGGTCCGTTCATGTGGGGCGTGCGCGTCTGACAGCCCCGCGACACACGGACCCGGTGGCGCCCGAACGGGCGAATCACCGGAACCGGAACTGACCCCACGCCCCGCCGGTGACCTGCGTCAGGGGCGGGGCGTCAGCATGTGTTGACGCCGAGGTCTTTGGTCCGGGCCCCCGCGCGCGGCTACTGTCTGCCGCGTTTCCCGGCGCCGGGGCCTCCCCGTCCCCGGCGCCGGGGCAACGGTCAGACGTCCGCCAGCAGAAGGACTGCCGTGGGGTCCCATCGCCGCCTTGCACCGTCCGGATTCGACCGGGGCGCCGCCGCCCTGTGCGTGCTGTCGGCCGCGGCGGCACTCGGCGCCGTACCGGCACACGCGGCACCGGACGCCGGCGGCCGCGCCGAACTGGACCGGCTGTACGCCGAGGCCGAGAAGGCGACCCAGGCCTACGACGAGGCCGACGAGCGCGCCGGGGAACTGCGCCGGCGGCTGCGCGACACCCGGGACCACCTGGCCCGGCAGCAGCAGCGCGTCAACGACCTGCGGGAACAGCTCGGTTCGCTGGCCGGTGCCCAGTACCGGTCCGGCGGCATCGACCCGGCCGTCGCGCTGTTCTTCTCCGCCGGGCCCGAGGACTACCTGGACAAGGCGGCCATGCTCGACCGCCTCGGGGCCCGGCAGGCCGGCCGGCTGCGGGAGTTGCGGTCCGCGCTGCGCGAACTCGCCCAGGAACGCGCGGAGGCCGCCGACGCCCTCGCCGAACTGGAGCGCAGCCGCCGGGCCGTGGCCGCCCACAAGCGG
>NZ_JACBWZ010000762.1 GCF_013870595.1 Streptomyces sp. WELS2
ACGGCTGGGCCGGCGGCGAACGCGCGGGCGACCCGGGCGAGGACGGTCGAGCGACCGCTGCCGGGCTCACCGGTCAGGACGTACGCGCCGCCCTCCCGCAGCCGCTCCTCCAGCGTCGCGACCGGATCCGGCCGGTGCCGCGCCGCACCGGGTCCCAGAGGCGTCTGTCCGCTCATTCCCGAAACCTTACTGAGGCGTAAGGACGCGCGGAAGGCGTACGTCCGGGCCCCTGCGGTCGGGGCCCGGAGGGGGGTCAGGAGGTGTGCGGGCAGTTGCCCCGGTACTCCTCGATGGTCAGGCTCGGCCGTGGCAGCGGGCAGAGGAACTGCTCGTAGCGGGTGTCGTCGTCGATGAACCGCTTCAGCCACGAGACGCTGTACTTCGCGATCGTCGTGTTCGAGGTGTTGGGCGTGAAGTGGGTCGCGCCGTTCAGCTCCAGGTACGCCCGGTCGAGGGAGCTGGGGAGGGTGGCGTAGAAGGGTTCGGCGTGGGTGACGACGGGGGCGATCGTGTCACCGTCGGCGCCGAAGATGAGGGTGGGGGTCTTGATCTCGGGCCAGGTCTTGTCGAGGTTCCACGGGGTCAGCGGGATCGCCGCCTGGAGCGAGGGACGTGTCTTGGCCGCCTCCAGGGTGCCGCCGCCGCCCATCGAGTGGCCCATGACGCCGAGGCGGCTGGAGTCGATGCGGTTCCGTACGGAACTGCTCTGGGTGAGGTAGTCGAGCGCCGCGAGCAGTTGGCTGCCCCGGGAGTCGGGCTGGTCCAGCGTGGTCAGTGTGTCGATGGTGAAGACCACGAACCCCTGGGAGGCCAGCCGGGGGCCGAGCCAGGCGATGGAGGACTGGGTGCCGGTGTAGCCGGGCGAGACGGCCACCGCGCCGAAGGTGCCGTCGGTGGTGCTGGTCGGGTAGTAGATGGTGCCCCCGCCGAAGCCGGTGACGGCGAGCCGGGAGACGGTGGTCTCCGCGACGGCGTACGGGCCGCGGAGCGCCTCGATGCTGGATTCGGTGGGCGCCGGGCCGCGCTCGTAGGGGTTGTCGGCACCGTGGGCCGCCGGCCCGCCGAGCGTGGTCAGGCCGACGACGGCGGTGACCGCGGCGGCGAGGGCGCCGAGCCGTCCGGCACGACGGGTGGGGCGTGGGCGGGGGGCCGGTGCCGTGGTGCTGGTGCGCGGGTGCTGCACGACGAGTCGTCCTCTCTGTCGCGGCGAGCCGCCCGTCCGGTCCGGATGGCACGCGTGAGCGCGCCGGCCGACGGGCTCCGCCAGTGGGGTGAGCAGTGCCACTGTCGGCGTCGCGCGGCACGACCGGACCGGCAATGTCACCGGTCTTGTGCGGGCATCCGCCACGGAGGGGCATCCCGGCGCGGAGCGGGAACGATGGCGGAGGCCGTCACTCCGGCCCACCGGAGCCCACCGGCGCCCTGCACACCGGTCTTACGCACAAGGCATACGGGACATAGGGGTATGCGCGTCGGCAAGGGCCCCCGCCCAGCCCCCCGGGCAAAGACGCACCCGTATGCGCTCAGTCCGCCCACCCGCCCGGCGTGAACGTGACCGGAAGCCGCGCCGGGCCGCGCAGGCCGCCGGGTCGCCAGGGCACCTCGGCCGGTGGCACCGCCAGGGCCAGGTCCGGGAGGCGGCGCAGCACCGTGCCGATGGCGATCCTGGCCTCCAGCCGGGCGAGCGGCGCCCCGAGGCAGTAGTGGATGCCGTGCCCGAAGGCCAGGTGGCCGCTGTCACCGCGGGTGATGTCCAGCCTGTCGGGGTCGGTGAACCGGGCCGGGTCGCGGTCGGCGATCGCGGACGCGATCACCACGGTGGCCCCGCGGGGAATGGTCACGCCCGCGATCTCGACGTCCTCGCGGGCGAACCTGGCGATCCCCGGATTGACCGGTCCGTCGTAGCGGAGGAACTCCTCGACGGCGTCGGGCAGCAGCTCCGGGCGCTCCCGCAGCAACGACAACTGCCCGGGGTGGGTGAGCAGCGCGGCGATGCCGCCGCCGATCAGGTTGGCCGTCGTGACGTACCCGGCCACCAGCAGCAGGAAGGTCATGGCGATCAGCTCGTCCTGGCTGAGCCGCTGTTCCTCGTCGTGGGCGCTGATCAGCGCGCTGAGGAGGTCTTCGCCGGGCCGGGCTCGCTTGGTCTCCAGGTGCTTGGTCACATAGGCGTGCATCCGTTGCCACGCCTCGTTGACGACGGCCGGGTCGGGCATGGTCTCGCCGCGTACGAGCATGGCGTCGGTCCACCGCTGGAAGTCCTGCCGGTCGTCCGCGGACACGCCGAGCAGTTCGCCGATGACGGTGACCGGCAGCGGCAGCGCGAAGTCCGCCACGAGGTCGGCGCGGCCGTCCGGTGCCACCACGTCGAGCAGCCGGTCGGTGATCTCCTGGACACGGGGCCGCAGCCCGGCGACCCGGCGTGCGGTGAACGCCTTCGACACCAGGCGGCGCAGCCGGGTGTGGTCCGGCGGGTCGGAGCGCAGCATGGTGCTCATCATCGACTCGCGTTCGAACTCGGGCAGTTGTGCCATGAGGCGAGGGTCCGAGGCGTCGCGGACATCGCTGCTCAGCCTGGGGTCGGAGAGGGCGGCGAGTCCGTCCTCGTAGCGGGTGATCAGCCAGGCCTCCAGGCCGCCGGCGATCATCGCGCGCCGGACCGGGCCCTCCTCGCGCAGCCGCCGGTAGAGCGGGAAGGGGTCCTCCAGGAAGGCCGGGTCGGAGTAGGGCAGAAGGACAGGCTGCTGGCTCATCGCGCCTCCCGGGCCGGGGTCGACCGCACATGCCGCTTTGTCGGCACCAGGGGGATATACCCGATACGAACGCCACGGCAACGGCCGTTCCCCGTCCACCGCCCGGAACACGCATCCCGCGGCCGGAGGCCGGACGGCTGTCGGGGACGGTCGCGGGGCTGCCGGAGGGCTCCCCTTCCGACCG
>NZ_JACBWZ010000763.1 GCF_013870595.1 Streptomyces sp. WELS2
ACACGCAGTGAGTGATCCGGCACCGGGCGGAAGGCGAGCACGCGGTGGAGGAGTCGCGGGAACGGGGACCGGCCCGGCGCGCGGGACGCGGTGAGCGTCTGGTGACGGCGCTGGACCAGCGGCTGCCGGCCGTCGCCGCGGGCCGTGAGTTCCTGCGCAAGTCCTTCCCCGACCACTGGTCGTTCCTGCTGGGCGAACTGGCGCTGTACAGCCTGCTGGTGCTGGTGCTGACGGGCGTGTGGCTGACGTTCTTCTTCCACCCGGACATGACGGAGCTGCCGTACGCCGGCTCGTACGCGCCGCTGCGCGGCACGATGACCACCGAGGCGTACGCGTCCGTGCTGCACATCAGCTTCGACGTGCGCGGCGGTCTGCTGCTGCGGCAGACGCACCACTGGGCGTCGCTGGTGTTCGTCGCGGCCATCGGCGTGCACCTGCTGCGGATCTTCCTCACCGGCGCGTTCCGGCGGCCCAGGGAGCTGAACTGGACGGTCGGGGTGACGCTGTTCCTGCTCGCCCTGCTGGAGGGCTTCTGCGGCTACTCGCTCCCCGACGACCTGCTGTCCGGCACCGGTCTGCGCACCGCGCAGGGCATCGTGCTGTCGGTGCCCGTCGTGGGCACGTACCTGTCGTTCCTCCTCTTCGGAGGCCAGTTCCCGGGACACGAGATCATCTCCCGGCTGTACGTGACGCACGTCCTGCTGGTTCCCGGTCTGCTGCTGGCGCTGGTGGGCGTGCACCTGACGTACGTCGTGGTGCACAAGCACACCCAGTGGGCGCGGCCCGGCCGCACCAACCGGAACGTGATCGGCAAGCCGCTGGTGCCGCAGTACACGGCGAAGTCCGCGGGCCTGTTCCTGATCGTGGCGGGCGTGCTCGCGGCGATGGCGGCGCTGTTCCAGATCAACCCGGTGTGGGACTTCGGGCCGTACCGCGCCGACCACGTCTCCCTGGACTCGCAGCCCGACTGGTACGTGGGCTACCTGGAGGGCGCGCTGCGGCTGATGCCGGGCGCGGAGACGGACGCCGCCGGGCACACCGCCGTCTGGGACGTGTTCCTGCCCGGGGTCGTACTGCCCGCGGTGCTGTTCCTCGTCCTGTACTCCTATCCGTTCCTGGAGCGGTGGCTCACCGGTCCCGGGCCGGAGCAGCACCTGTGCGACCGGCCGCGGAACCAGCCCACCCGGACCGCGCTCGCCGCGGCGGCCGTGTCCGCCTACGCGGTGCTGCTCCTGGCCGGCGGGCAGGACGTGCTGGCCTACGTGTTCCGGTTGCCGGTGGAACTGATCACCCGCACCCTGCGCGTCGCGCTGTTCGCCGTGCCGTTCGTGACCTTCCACGCCACCAGACGGGCGTGTCTCGGGCTCCAGGCGTCCGACCGGCTGCGGCTGCTGACCGGGGAGACGACCGGCGAGGTGCGGCGCACGGCGGGCGGCGGCTACGAGGAGGCGCACACCCTGCTGCCCGGCGAGGAGGTCTGCCGCATCCTCGTGCGCGACACGCCCCGGCCCCGGACGGCGGGCGCGGAGGCCTGGCGCTGGCTGCGTCGGCACCGGCTGCGCAACGCCCTCAGCCGCTGGTACTTCGGCCGGAGCGTGGAGCTGCCCGCCACGGCGGGGCAGCGGCGCCGAGTGGCGTCCGTGCGGGCCGCGCCGGGCGAGGAGCCCGGGCAAGAGGCGGCGAAAGCCGTGAGCGGGAACGTGAACGGGAAGGAGTCGCCATGACCGAGGGCGCCGACCGGGGCGGTAACGCGCTGTACGGCCCGCAGCCGGACGTGTCCGGCGCGGCCGGCTATCCCGACGCCCCGCCGCGCGTGGGCTTCTTCACCGACACCTCCGTGTGCATCGGCTGCAAGGCGTGCGAGGTGGCGTGCAAGGAGTGGAACGCGATCCCGGAGGACGGCCTGGAACTGACCGGCATGTCCTACGACAACACGCGCGGCCTCGGCGCCGACACCTGGCGGCACGTGGCCTTCGTGGAGCAGAGCGGGCCGCCCGGCGGACCGGAGGCGGCACAGGACGTGGCCGGGAACGTGGACGTGTTCGCCGCCGCGTCCCGGATCGGCACGGCCGCGGAGCCCGCCGGGCCGGTCTCCCCGGTGGCTCCCGACGGCCGTACCGAGCTGCGCTGGCTGATGTCGTCGGACGTGTGCAAGCACTGCACGCACGCGGGCTGCCTGGACGTGTGTCCCACGGGGGCGCTGTTCCGCACCGAGTTCGGCACGGTCGTCGTCCAGGAGGACGTCTGCAACGGCTGCGGCTACTGCGTGCCCGCGTGTCCCTACGGCGTCATCGGCCGGCGGGAGGGCGACGGGCGGGTGTGGAAGTGCACGCTGTGTTACGACCGGCTCGGCGTCGGCCTGGAACCGGCCTGCGCCAAGTCCTGCCCGACGGACTCCATCCAGTTCGGCCCGCTCGACGAGCTGCGGGAACGCGCGCGGGACCGGGTGGCGCGGCTGCACGCGGCCGGTGTCACCGACGCCCGCCTGTACGGCGAGAGCCCCGAGGACGGGGTGGGCGGCGCCGGGGCGTTCTTCCTGCTGCTGGACGAGCCGGAGGTGTACGGGCTGCCGCCGGACCCGCAGGTCACCACCCGGGACCTGCCCGCGATGTGGCGGCACGCGGCGGCGGCCGCGGTGACCCTGGCGGCCCTGGCCCTGGGCAGCTGCGCGAGGAGGAGGCGATGAGCGAGTCGGACGTCACCCGGGACGGTGTGCGGGGCGCGCGACCCGGCCGGGAGGCGGTGACCGGGACCCAGGCGGGCCGCCGCGGGCGGCGGGGCGGCCGGGGTGAGCAACCAGTGGTGCCGCAGGCGGAGTTCGAGTCGTACTACGGCCTGCCGGTCATCTGCAAGCCGCCGTGGGAGCCGCTGGACATCGCCGGGTACCTGTACCTCGGCGGGCTGGCCGGGGCGTCCTCGGT
>NZ_JACBWZ010000764.1 GCF_013870595.1 Streptomyces sp. WELS2
ACGGGTGGCGGCGGGGCCGGTGGCGGGGGCGACGGTTCTCTGAGGAGGCTCAGTACTGCTCGAAGGCGGTCAAGTCGATGTGGATGTCGTAGGGAACACTCACTTTGACTTGGTCGTGAAAGATGCCGGTCAGCGCATAGGTGCCGGTGGCCTCGCCGCGTTCGTACACCTGGACCACCGGGTGGTCGTCCTGGCCCGCCATCTCGACCAGCCAGTAGTGCGGGATGCCTGCCGCGGCGTACTTGTGCGGCTTGTAATCGCGGTCACGGGCCTCGGAGTCCGGTGAGACGACCTCGACGGCGAGAAGGACGTCGGCCGCCTTGAAGCAGGTCTGACGCGGGCCCGTGACAGCTTCTTTGCGCACCACGGAGATGTCCGGTTCCGGACCGTTACGCCGGTCCAGAACCACTGTCATCTCACACGCCACCTTCAGGTCGGGCGGCACGGTGCTGCGCAGTCCGTTCGCCAGCAGATGGATCACCGCGAAGTGGAAGTAGCGCTGCGGACTCACGAAGACCAGGCTCCCGTCGATCAGCTCGGTGTGCGGCGGGAGATCCGGCAGCGTGAACAGGTCGTCCACGGTGTAGCCGTCCTGCGGCGGCACCGGCCACTGGACGCGATGCTCTACGGACTCGGCGGTCATGGTTCCTCCCATGGACGGGATCCTGCTGCCTGCCCTCCACCGTAGCGGCCCAATCCCGATCACGTCATCACAAAGAGTGACAACCCCCTCGCGCCCCGCCCCTCACCCGTGAAGCCCTACGCTAGAAGGCTGACCCACACGGTGGAGCCGCATGTCGATACCGCCCCGCGCACAGGAGTGAAATGGCCGTCAACCTGGTCAATGTCGAGAACGTCAGCAAGGTCTACGGCACCCGTGCCCTGCTGGACGGCGTCTCGCTCGGCGTGTCGGAAGGGGACCGGATCGGGGTCGTCGGACGCAACGGCGACGGGAAGACCACCCTCATCCGGATGCTCGCCAAGCTGGAGGAGGCCGACACCGGAAGGGTCACGCACTCCGGCGGGCTGCGGCTCGGCGTGCTCACCCAGCACGACTCCCTCGACCCCGCCGCCACCGTCCGCCACGAGGTGATCGGCGACATGGCCGACCACGAGTGGGCTGGCAACGCCAAGGTCAGGGACGTGCTGACCGGACTGTTCGGCGGGCTGGACCTGCCGGGCTTCCCCAAGGGGCTGGACACGGTCATCGGGCCGCTCTCCGGCGGTGAGCGGCGCCGGATCGCGCTGGCCAAGCTGCTCATCGAGGAACAGGACCTGATCGTCCTGGACGAGCCCACCAACCACCTCGACGTCGAGGGCATCGCCTGGCTCGCCGAGCACCTGCGCAACCGGCGCTCGGCGCTGGTGTGCGTCACCCACGACCGCTGGTTCCTGGACCAGGTCTGCACCCGCATGTGGGACGTGCAGCGCGGTGACGTGTACGAGTACGAGGGCGGCTACTCGGACTACGTCTTCGCGCGCGCCGAACGCGAGCGGATCGCCGCCACCGAGGAGGCCAAGCGGCAGAACCTGGTGCGCAAGGAGCTGGCCTGGCTGCGGCGCGGCGCGCCCGCGCGGACCTCCAAGCCGCGCTTCCGGGTGGAGGCCGCCAACGAGCTGATCGCGGACGTGCCGCCGCCCCGGGACAGCAGCGAGCTGATGAAGTTCGCCTCCTCCCGGCTCGGCAAGACGGTCTTCGACCTGGAGGACGTCACCCTCCAGGCCGGGCCGAAGGTGCTGCTCCAGCACGTCACCTGGCAGCTCGGTCCGGGCGACCGGATCGGCCTGGTCGGCGTCAACGGCGCCGGGAAGACCTCGCTGCTGCGCGCCATGGCCGCCGCCGCCCGCACCGACGGCGAGGAGCAGCCCGCCGGGGGCCGGATCGCCGTCGGCAGGACGGTCAGGCTGGCCTACCTCTCCCAGGAGGTCGCCGAACTTGACCCCACCTGGCGGGTGCTGGAGGCCGTCCAGCGGGTCCGGGAGCGCGTCGACCTCGGCAAGGGGCGCGAGATGACGGCCGGGCAGCTGTGCGAGACGTTCGGCTTCGGCAAGGAGAAGCAGTGGACGCCGGTCGGGGACCTCTCCGGCGGCGAGCGGCGACGGCTCCAGCTGCTGCGGCTGCTCATGGACGAGCCCAACGTGCTCTTCCTGGACGAGCCCACCAACGACCTCGACATCGAGACCCTGACCCAGCTGGAGGACGTCCTCGACGGCTGGCCCGGCTCGATGGTCGTCATCTCCCACGACCGGTTCTTCGTGGAGCGGACGACGGACCGGGTGTTCGCGCTGCTCGGCGACGGCACCCTGCGGATGCTGCCGCGCGGCATCGACGAGTACCTGGAGCGGCGCCGGCGCATGGAGGAGGCGGTCGCCGAGCGGTCCGCCGCCGCGGCGCCCAAGCCGGCCACGGCGGAGAAGAGCGCCGCCGACCAGCGCGCCGCGAAGAAGGAACTCCAGAAGATCGAGCGCCAGTTGGACAAGATCTCCGAGAAGGAGTCGAAGCTGCACGCGCGGATCGCCGACAACGCCACCGACTTCGCGAAGGTGGCCGAACTGGACGCGCAGCTGCGGGATCTCGCCGGGGAGCGGGAGGAACTGGAGCTGCGCTGGCTGGAACTGGCGGAGGACGCCTGACCCTCGGCCCGGCGCGCGAAGGGGGCGCGTGCGCCGGGTGAAGGGGGCGTGAAGGCGCGTAACGAGGGCGTCACAGGCCGGTCCTCCCTTGGGAACCGGGGAGGGCGCGGCCCCCTGTGCTGTCGTCGCCGGGTGATAGAAAGAGCCGTCTGAAAATCGTCTGAGATACGGCCCAGGGCCGTCCGTCGCGTGCTTCGGGGCGTGGCTAAAAATCAGTGAACGAGGGGGAAGAGCGCTGATGACCCAGCCGCCCGACCAGCCGCCGCAGGGCGGGTTCGGAGCACCA
>NZ_JACBWZ010000765.1 GCF_013870595.1 Streptomyces sp. WELS2
CGCACGCGGGGTTCCGATGCAGCCGCGCCACGGGTCGATGGCCCGTGCCGTGGCCCACTGAGCCGCACGCACGACCGCACACCGGGCCGTAGGCCCGGTGCGCACGGACCCGGTACGCACAGACCCGGTTCGGGAGCCGCTGGTCGGAGCGGGACGGTGAGACCGCTGTGGTGGTCCCGCCGTCCCGCTCGACTGCGTCCACCCGTTCGAAGGGCGTCGTCGAAGGGCGTTGCATATCCGCCGTTTCCCAGCGCTGGTAAGCACCCGGGTGGCAGTCTGCTCAACAGCAGATACGGAAAGTGTCAAGTCACAGGCAGGCAGCCGGAGGTGCACGTCCCGTGGCGTCCAATGTCAATCCCACCGTAAGGCGACGCCGGCTGGGCCAGGAGCTGCGCAGACTCCGCGAGCTCAAGGGCATGACGGCCGAAGAGGTGGCGGAGCGACTGCTGGTGTCGCAGTCGAAGATCAGCAGGCTGGAGAACGGCCGGAGGAGCATCAGTCAGCGCGATGTGCGCGACCTGTGCGGGGTGTACGAGGTCGAGGACAAGCGGATCGTCGACTCCCTGATGGAGATGGCCCGCGACTCGCGGCAGCAGGGCTGGTGGCACACCTTCGGGGACATCCCGTACAGCGTGTACATCGGCCTGGAGACCGACGCGGAGTCGCTGCGGGTGTACGAACCGCAGATCGTCACCGGTCTGCTGCAGACCCGCCCCTACGCCGAGGCGCTGGTGCGCGGCGCGCTGCCGGAGACCTCGGCGGAGGAGATCGACAAGCGCGTCGAGGTGCGGATGCGGCGGCAGGAGCGCATCACCACCGAACGCAACCCGCTGCGGCTGTGGGTGGTGCTGGACGAGGCCGCGCTGCACCGGGTGGTGGGCAGCAGGCTGGTGATGCGCGAGCAGTTGGAGCACCTCATCGAACTGTCCGAGCTGCCGCACATCACCGTGCAGGTGCTGCCGTTCGAGGTGGGCGCGCACCCGGGCATCAACGGCCAGTACGCGATCCTGGAGTTCGCCGACGCGGCCGACTCCAGCGTGGTGTACCTGGAGGGCGTCACCAGCGACCTGTACCTGGAGAAGGCGCAGGACGTGCAGAAGTACGCCGTGATGTACGAGCACTTGCGGGCGCAGTCGCACAATGTGGAGGTGTCCCGGCAGTTCATCGCGGAAGCGGCGAAAAGGTTCGCCGACTGAGGCGAGAGAGGTACGGGCGCGGGATCGTACACCGACGGTCCGCTTCTGTGGAAGGCTCGCCTGGAATATGCCATCCGGTCGAGTGAACGGCTCCTCCGCCGGGGGAAGTTGCCCGCTAGCGTCGATCATGCCAATCGGAGGACACGGTTGGCGCGAACCGGACCACCGCAACCGCACAGGAGTGGACATGGCACTGATTCAGGGCGCTTCGGAGACGTGGATGAAGTCGTCGTACTCCGGGGGCAACGGCGCCTGCGTCGAGGTCAAGGCGCCGACCGCCGCCGAGCTCGCCGTCCGTGACTCCAAGGACATCGAGGGCCCGGTGCTGGCCTTCCCCGCCGACGCCTGGAACGCCTTCGTCGCCTCCGTCAAGGCGTAAGGTCCTCCGCCAAGTCGTAAGAGCCCCCGTCAAGGCGGTAAGGGACCTTCCCGGCCCCGCCCGGCACGACAACCGCACACGCACCACCGAAGAGCCCTCTCGACCAGTCGCCGTCCTTGCCGAGAGGGCTCTCCCCATGTCCCGGCCGCCCGTTGCCCGGCGCGGGCAGCGGGCTCAGCCCAGCTGGGACTCGACCGCGGCGACGACCTCGGCCGAGTCCGGCTCGGTCTGCGGCGAGAACCGGGCGACGACCCGGCCGTCCCGGCCGATCAGGAACTTCTCGAAGTTCCAGCGGATGTCCCCGCTGTGCCCCTCGGCGTCGGCGAATCCGACGAGCCGCTCGTACAGCGGGTGCCGGCCCGGGCCGTTCACCTCCACCTTCTCGGTCAGCGGGAAGGTGACGCCGTAGGTCGCCGAGCAGAACCGCGCGATCTCCTCGGCGCTGCCCGGCTCCTGCCCGAGGAACTGGTTGCAGGGCACGCCCAGCACGGTGAAGCCGCGTGCGGCGTACCGCTTCTGCAGCTCCTCCAGCGCCGAGTACTGCGGGGTCAGGCCGCACTTGGAGGCCACGTTCACGATGAGGACGGCCTTGCCCGCGAATTGCGCCAGATCCGCGGAACCGCCCTGGAGGGCACCGATCTCGACGTCCAGCGGGGAGCCGCTGTGCTCAGTAGTCGTCATGTCACCGGATGCTAGCTCCCCGCCCTCCCGCGCCCGCCGCTGCCGCCCCCACACGTCCGGCCCGCTCGCCTCGACCAGCACGTCCCCGGCCGTCGTCCGCGCGTACAGCACCGCCCGTCCGGCCCTCCGCCGCTCCACCAGACCCGCCTCGCGCAGCACCTTCAGATGCCGCCCGACGGAACCGAGGCCCTGCCCGGTCACGGCGGTCAGCTGGGTGGTGCTCATGGGCGAGCGGAGCAGCACGAGCACCCCGGCCCGGGCCGGCCCCAGCAGGGCGCCCAGCCCCGCCGGCACCGCACGCCCGCCGTCCCCGGCCAGCACGCCGGCGCACGGGTAGACCACGGCGTACCGCTCCCGCTCCGCCCAGGACACCCAGCCCTGCCGCTGCGGGGTCACCGGCACGAAGAGCAGATCGGCGCCGGAGATGTCGCGCGGCGGATACTCGTGCAGGTTGACCTGGAACCGGTTGTCCCCGAGCCAGCGCGTCCCGCCCGGCCGCAGCCCGCCCAGCGCGCTCGCCCAGCCGCCCCGGCCCACCTGCGCCGTCCGCGCCAGCACATCCGCCTCCAGCACCCGCCGGCGCCGCTCCCAGGAGGGCCGTACGGTCTCCTCCCACACCCACTCCAGCAGCCTGGCCGCGCGCTCCGCCAGGTCGTCCCG
>NZ_JACBWZ010000766.1 GCF_013870595.1 Streptomyces sp. WELS2
CCGGGCACCGCTGGCCGACGGGGTCCTGCTGCTGCGGATGCCGCTGCTCACCGGCGACCAGCTGCGCCGGGAGACCGAGCGCAGACAGCGGCGCGCCGAACCGGAGGGTGGCACCAACCGCCGCCGTGTCGACGCCGCCGTGGCACGGCTGAGCGGCGGACGCCCGCACACGGTGATCCGGCTGGCCGAGGCCGCCGCCGCCTTCCGCATGCCGGCGGACGCCAACGACCGGGCCATCCTGGACGCCCCGCTGACCGCCCTGGGTGACGGCGCCGACGAGCGGCCCGTCGCCGAGGTACTGCTGCGCGAACTGGTGCTGGACCAGCTCCCGGTGCGGCTGCCGGCCGAGCACCACGACCACTGGCTCGACCTGCTCACCCACCTGTCGGTGGCACACGACACGGAGTGCGCGGACGTCCTGCTGCGCCACCACCAGCGGGGCCGAGTCCACCGGCTGACGGCCCATCATGTGGAGCAGCTGCTCACCGACACCGGCTGGCCCGCCTGCGAACGGCACTTCATCGGGGACTTCGGCCTGCGCCAGCTGCTGGTGCACCGGCTGTACGCGTTGCGCCCCGACGGCGCCGCCTGGTACGCCGACCACCACCTGCTGCGCGACCACTACACCGGACGCGCGGCGGACGACGCGGCGCCGGGCGGGGCCGCCTTCCACTCGGTCACGGCGCACCGGATGAACCACCATCTGGTCTCCGGCGGGGTGGACGACGTGGTCCGCCATCTGGCCGGCACGCTGCCCGGCCGCCCCCGCGAGTGGTGCGCGGAGCTGCTGGAGATCGCCCAGGCGCCGTACCCGTCGGGCGCGGAAACCCGCAGGCAGCGCGCCCAGGGGCTGGTCGCGGTGGACGGACCGGCGTTGCGCCGCACGGTCGACCAACTGCTGCACGCGGTCTGGCTGTGCGAGGAGCGGACCAGGCCCACCGGCCGGGAGACCGCCCGCACGCTGGCCAAACTGCTGGACCTGCTGTCGATCATGGAGTTCGAGGGCGCCGGGCAGCTGGGCCGGACCGCCACCGAGTGGAGCGGGCTGGCGGAGAACGACCAGCCGTTGCTGCGCTGCACCTGCACCGATCAGCTCGGGCGAAGGAGATGACGCGGATGCCCAGGTGGAAGAAGATCCTGTACGCCCTGCTGGGCACGGCGGCCCTGGTGGCGGGCGGCCTGTTCGGCTGGACCTTCCTCCACCGGCCGGACACCTGCGCGGACGGCGTCGAACGGATCGGCGACGAGTGCGTCGGCGTCAACGGCGCGGGCTACGACTTCGGCACCCCCGAGATCGGCGGCGTCACCCGGGCCATCGCGCAGGAGAACAGGAGGATCGAGAAGGACCCCCATGTGACGGTGGCGGTGATGATGCCGCTCCAGTCCGGCAGCGAGGCGCTGCGCCGGCAGATACGCAGCGACCTGCAAGGGGCCTACCTGGGGCAGTTGCAGGCCAACGAGGGCGAGGGCGAACCGCCGAGGATACGGCTGGTGCTGGCCAACCCCGGCCGGGAGTACGGGCACCAGGCCGCCGTCGTGGACACCCTGCTGCGCATGGCCCGCTCGCCCGAGGACCGGCTGCGCGCCGTCACCGGCTTCAACCTCAGCCTCGACGCCACGACCAAGGCCGTCGCACGCCTGACCGCGCAGAAGATCCCCGTGCTCGCCTCCCGGATCACCGGCGACGGGATCGCGAACGAGGAGGGCCTGGACGCGGTGGCGAAGCCGAAGTTCCCCGGCCTGGCCCGGATCATCCCCACCAATCACGAGGTGGCACGGGCACTGGCCGCCTTCACCGGAGGACGGAACCGGGAGGACCGCAGGACGGTGCTGGTCCACGACACCCGTCAGGACAGTTACAACGAGTCGCTGGCGAAGGCCTTCGACAGCATCGAGGAGAAGGGCCCGGCCGGCCCCGCCGAGATGTCCTTCACCTCCCCGGCCATCGACGAGGCGGGCTCCACCGGCAACCAGTTCACCCAGATCGCCAACAACATCTGCAGCTCCGAGGCCGACACCGTCTACTTCGCCGGGCGCACGCTGCACCTGCGGCTCTTCGCGCTCAAGCTCGCCGAGGTCGGCTGCGGGAAACGGCACTACACCATCATCAGCGGCTCCGACGCCGCCTCGCTGGGGCAGTACATGAGCGCGGACGACTGGGAGAAGCTGCGCGGCACGGACGGCGAGGCCAAGGTGACCGTGGAGTACGCCGCCCCCGCGCACCCCGCGGCCTGGGAGACCGAGCTGACCGCCTGGCGCAAGGCGTGGCGCGAGAGCCACGGCCGGGAGCCCACCGCGAAGGAACTGCCCCAGTACCTCGCGGAGCCGAAGGCGGCCCTGGACCGCCTGCGCAACCTCATCGACACCGCGCGGCGCGCCGGGACCGACCTCGGCGCCCCGCCCGGCCTGGAGGACTCCCGCACGATGCTCGTGTACGACGGCATGGTCACCATCGGCACCGCGCTGCACCAGGTGCAGAGCGGCCCCGCCGACCGGGTGCCCGGCCTGGAGGAGGTCGGCCAGGAGTGGGTCCGGCTGAACGCCCAGCACCGCGTGCCGGGCACCAGCGGCCTGATCTGCCTGACCGGCGGCGGCAACCCGTACGACAAACCGGTGGCGGTGGTCCGGCTGGACCCGGGCCGCAAGGGCGAGGGCACGCTGAAGTACGTCGGCCTGGGCTGGCCCACCGGCACTCCCCAGCCGAAGAACTGCGTCATCCCCAGCCGTACCCCCTGACCCCGCGGCCCGGGTCGGGGCGTGCGTCACCTCACATATGACCTGGTTCGCACCCCCTCCCGGGCGTGCCGGGCGCCCGGCTACCGTGGCGTGGAGCCCCTGTACCCCTCACCTCGGACGGCCCGGCTGTGCTCACTGACCTGTCCCCCCTGATCGCCGCCACGGCGCGCTGGCTGAC
>NZ_JACBWZ010000767.1 GCF_013870595.1 Streptomyces sp. WELS2
GCGACGGCAACGCCCTGCCCCTCGCCGACGCCACCGCCGACCTGATCACCTACGCCCAGGCCTGGCACTGGACCGACCCGGCGCGCTCGGTGCCGGAGGCGTTCCGCGTCCTGCGCCCGGGCGGCGCGCTGGCCCTGTGGTGGAACACCAACGTGTACGACGTCGACTGGATCGCGGAGGCCGCCGGCCGGGCCGGCCGCTTCCTCGGCGTCGACGTAGCCGCCGAACAGCGCAAGGCCGGCGAACGCGTCGAACAGGCCGACCCCAGCGGACGCCTGCACTTCACCCGCCGCACCATCCGCTGGAGCCGCCGGGTACCGATCGACACCCACCTCGCCAACATCGCCACCCACTCCGCCCTCCTCGTCATCCCCGAGGAGCGGGCCACCGCCTTCCTGGAACAGGAGCGCGCGCACCTGCGGGAGGTCTTCCCGGACGGCATGGTCGAGGAGACCTACGACGTCCTCCTCGTCGTCGCCCGCACCCCCTGACCCGCCGCCGTTCCGCCCACCGGACAACCGGCCCGCACAGCCCACCCCGGTGCCAGACTGATCGGCATGAGCCAGAAAGTCGCAGTCCTCGGCACCGGCAAGATCGGCGAAGCCCTGCTCAGCGGAATGATCCGGGCCGGCTGGGCCCCCGCCGACCTCCTGGTCACCGCCCGCCGCCCCGAACGCGCCGAAGAACTCCGCGCCCGCCACGGCGTCAACCCGGTCACCAACACCGAGGCCGCCAAGACCGCCGACACCCTGATCCTCACGGTCAAGCCGCAGGACATGGGCACCCTCCTGGACGAACTCGCCCCGCACCTGCCCGCCGACCGCCTCGTCATCAGCGGAGCCGCCGGCATCCCCACCTCCTTCTTCGAGGAGCGCCTGGCGCCCGGCACCCCCGTCGTCCGGGTCATGACCAACACGCCCGCCCTCGTGGACGAGGCCATGTCGGTCATCTCCGCCGGCAGCCACGCCACCGAGCGGCACCTCGCGCACGCCGAGGAGATCTTCGGCGGTGTCGGCAAGACCCTGCGCGTCCCCGAGAGTCAGCAGGACGCCTGCACCGCGCTGTCCGGCTCCGGCCCGGCCTACTTCTTCTACCTGGTCGAAGCCATGACCGACGCCGGCATCCTGCTCGGCCTGCCCCGCGACAAGGCCCACGACCTCATCGTCCAGTCCGCGATCGGCGCCGCCGTGATGCTCCGCGACAGCGGCGAGCACCCCGTCAAGCTCCGGGAGAACGTCACCTCCCCGGCCGGCACCACCATCAACGCCATCCGCGAGCTGGAGAACCACGGCGTACGAGCCGCGCTCATCGCCGCCCTCGAAGCCGCCCGCGACCGCAGCCGCGAACTCGCCTCCGGCAAGAAGGACTGACCGCCCGGGGCCCCGCGGGCGGCCACCGCCGCCCGCGGGCCGGAAACCCCGTCGTCTAGAGAGCGACGCTCGGCGCGGGCTCCGCCACGGGCGGCAGCAGCCCGATCGCCCGGTAGGCCGCATCGACCGTCGGCCGGGCCAGCGCCCGCGCCTTCTCCGCGCCGTCCCGCAGCACCCCCTCCACATACGCCGGATCGGCGCACAGCTGCCTGTGCCGGTCCCGCACCGGCCGCAGCACCTCCACAACGGCCTCCGCGGCGGCCTTCTTCAGGGAGCCGTACGAGTCGTAGGCGGCCGCCAGCGACTCGGGGTCCCCGCCCGTGCAGGCGGCGAGGATGTCCAGCAGATTGGCGAGGCCCGGCCGCGCCGCCCGGTCGTAGACGACCTCCCGCCCGCTGTCCGTGACGGCCCGCAGCACCTTCTTGTGCACCACGTCCGGTTCGTCCAGCAGATAGACGACCCCGGCCCCCGACTCGTCCGACTTCCCCATCTTCCGCGTCGGGTCCTGGAGGTTCATCACCCGCGCGGCGACCGTCGGCAGTGTCGTCCGCGGCACCACGAAGGTGTGCCCGTAGCGCTGGTTGAACCGCACCGCCACATCCCGGGCCAGCTCCACGTGCTGCGTCTGGTCCTCGCCGACCGGCACCTCGTCCGCGCCGTACGCCAGGATGTCCGCGGCCATCAGCACCGGATACGTCAGCAGCGACAGCCGCAGGCTCCCCCCGCGCTCCCGCTGCTTCGCGGCCTTCTCCTTGTACTGGATCATCCGCCGCATCTCGCCGTCGGTCGCCACGCACTCCAGCAGATACGACAGCCGGGTGTGCTCCTCCACATGGCTCTGCAGGAACAGGGTGCACACCTCGGGATCGAGCCCGGCCGCCAGCAGCAGCGTCGCCGTCTGCCGGCTGAGCCTGCGCAACCGCGCCGGATCGTGCTCGACGGTCAGCGCGTGCAGGTCCACCACACAGAACAGCGAATCGGCCCGGTGCTGGTCCACCTCGGCCCAGCGGCGCATGGCCCCCAGGTAGTTGCCGAGGGTCAGGTGCCCGGTCGGCTGGATCCCGCTGAAAACCCGGGTCATGTCCACTCCACCTTCAGGTCGGGACCGCCGCCCCTGCGGCCGGCCCCCTCGGACCCGGAGGGAGAGACGAGAACGGCCGCCGAAGCGGCGGCCGTTGGGTGCATACGTGAGTACGGCCGCCGTCAGGCGGCCCACCAGAGCTGGGTGCACGTACGCGTCATCACGTCGTCCACAGTACGCCTGAGGAGTGCTCCACGGCAGTGGGTTGACACGACTCCCGCCGATCCGTAGTGTTCTCCGGGTTGTCCGACGTGAGCGCCGACTCCGGTCGGTCCCCGGACAGCCATTCCGCAGGCACCACCCACTCATCGACGCTCCGGCGCCGACTGCTTTGGTGTGCGTATTTGCGAAATGAGGAATCCGCGTTCGAAAGGACGCAGGCCCCCGATTAGCTCGGGAGCCGGGAATCCGCTAAAGTCTCACTCGTCGGAACGGCCCAACAGCCGGGAAGG
>NZ_JACBWZ010000768.1 GCF_013870595.1 Streptomyces sp. WELS2
GCGCGGTCGGGGCCACGGTCGGACCGGTCGCCGGCAACCGTCCGGCCGGACGCGCCACCGTACGGACGACCGGCAACCGCTCGCCGGTCCCGTCCGCGGCCGTCGGGCATCCGGCCCGGCCAGCACACGGGCGGCACGCCGGCCGTCGCCGAGGAAGGGACCGACCGCAGCGATGGCCGGGCGGAGCCTCCGCGGTCCGTGGAGTTGTGGAACCGCGCACCGCGGCGAGCGTGCCCCTGCTGTCGAGTTGCTCCTCGGCACCGGACGTGAATCGCCGGCGTCTTCTCGAGGTGGCCCGGGACTGCGCAGACCTGAGCGGCCGGGCCGCTCGCCGGGAGTCATGGCGCAGGATGTGGAGAACGGGCCACCGGCTCCGTCCCAAGGGCATCAACGGCCACCACCGGCCGCACTCGGAAGAGGGAGAGACCAGCATGGCGATTCAGCGGATGGACAACGTCGGCATCGTCGTCGACGACATGGATGCCGCCATCGCGTTCTTCGTGGAACTCGGTATGGAGCTGGAGGGCAGGGCGGAGGTCGAAGGCCAAGTCGCCGATCAGTGCACCGGGCTCGACGGCGTCCACTGTGACATCGCGATGCTCCGGACCCCGGACGGTCACAGCCGGCTCGAGCTGGCGAAGTACCGCAGCCCCGCGGCCATCAGCGCGGGGCCGCGCGACAGGCCCCACAACATCCTGGGCACGCACCGCGTCATGTTCGCGGTCGACGACATCGAGGACACCGTGGCCCGCTTGCGGGTCCATGGCGCCGACCTCGTCGGCGAGTTGGCACAGTACGAGGACAGCTACCGGCTCTGCTACGTCCGCGGCCCCGAGGGCATCATCGTAGGGCTGGCCGAGCAGATCGGCTGAAAGGTGGCGGGGATCCGGCGCAGCCGCCATCCCTCCGCCCACCGCCCTTGACGACCAAACCTCCGCGCACCGGACCTCGTTGGCACACGCCCGAAGCTCGGTGACACCCGCGTGCGGGGATCCGGCGGATACAAGACCAGCGACAGGGATACTCGGAATGGCGGCCTGGAGGTTCTGGAGAAGGGCACTGTCCTATCTCGCGGCCCAGGTCTCCGGCCCCTCCCACCGGGAGGCCGTGGGCCCGCTGCTGAACGGGCAGGGGGCCAGCGGCGTCTCGTCCGGCGCGGCACCGTCATCGCCGCGTGGGGGAACCCGGTGGGGGAGGAGATGGCATACAGCGCGATCAAGAGCGTGCTGTCGCTGGTGGCGGGGATCGCCTACGGCGACGGGGCGTTACGGCTGGACGAGCCGGTGTCCGCCTGCCTGGACCTGCCGCAGTTCGCGGACGCGCACGGGCGTGCGATCACCTGGCGCCAGCCGGGCCGCTCAGCAGGTGACGGTGCCCCTGCGCAGAGCGTGCCCGCCGTCGTTGGAGTCGTCCGCCCAGTAGACGGGCTTGGTTCCCGCCACGCATTCGTCCGCGCCGGCCAGGGAGAAGCCCTCGTTGTTGTAGTTGGGCATGCCCGACGGGCGGTTGAAGACGCCGGCGGTGGTGAAGACGCCGGTCGTGTCGATCTTCAGGGTGCGGTGCTGACCGTCACAGGTGTCGTCGCAGCCCGCCCACAGGCGCGATGCCTGCGGCTCCCACTGGAGTTCCATCACCCCGGACATGCCGCTGCTGAAGGACGCGATACGGGTGTAGGAGCCGGAGTCGGCCAGCACGTAGCCGTAGATCATGCCGGTGCCCTCGACGCCCACGAAGAACACTCCGCCGCTGTGGCTGCCGTACCGGGCCGGGTCGTAGGCCGCGCCGGTCGAGGCGTCCCTGAACCCGGCACCGGTCAGTGCGGTGTCCGGGATCCAGGTGATCCCTTCGAAACCGAGATTGGAGCCGGTGGAGGGGAGGTCGGAGGTGAGGTTCCACTCCTTGGCCGCGGTCAGCGACGAGCCCGAGCCGCTGACGTCGTACTTCAGCACCGACAGGCGGCTCGTGCCCGACGCGTTCCCGTCGCGTTCGGTGGCCACGAACGCGCCCCCGGCCGAACCCGCACCGGTCAGGGTGACGCCCTCGCCGTCGGGGGTGCCGGAGCCGCCGGGAAAGCGCAGGGTCTTGCCGGAGGACCAGCCGCCGGAGGTGTCCGGCTTCCAGCCGCCGGAGCCGTCACGTACCAGACGCCACAGCCTGCCGCTGTTCTGCGCTCCCCACAGCACGCCGCCCTCCTGGTAGAGGCCGCTGAGGTCCTGGCCGAAGACGTTGGAACCGTCCGCGGTGGTCACGCTGCCGCTTCCCGGCCACGCGGCCGGCGTCGTGGAGCCGCCTTCTTCTCCACCGGTGCCGCAGTTGTTCGGGCCGCCGAGGGTCACCGTGGCCGCCTGCTCGAACGCGCCGGTGCCGTCGGGACAACGTGACCAGGAGGGGCTGGAGTGCTCGCTCCAGGAGAAGCCGTCCACCTGGGTCGTGCCGTCCGCGAGGTAGAGGCGGGCCACGTCGGCCGAGCCGAGGCCGAACTTGCCGCTCACGTCGAACGCCCTGTACGAGCCCGGTGCCAGGGTGGTCCCGGAAGCGATCTTGTAGGTGTGGTCCTTGTCGTCGTCCTTCAGGACCCAGCCCGACACGTCGACCGCGGTGGTGCCCTTGTTGTACAGCTCGATCGAGTCGTTGACGTCGCCGGTGGTCACCACCTCGTTGATGCGGACGCCGTCGGCGACGGCCGCGTGCGCCGCAGGTGGGCCGGTCAGGGCGCCCGCGGCCAAGAGGGGGACGGCGACGAGAAGGCGGGCAACGACACGAGGGCGCCGAAAAGCGGCTGATGCGGTCACGGAATGCGTCCTGACGTTGTCATGGGCAAGGCGGCCTGACAGTCGTGGACCAGTCCGAACACGACGGCCCCACCAAGTAGGACAGCACATGAACGACTGACGAACTGG
>NZ_JACBWZ010000769.1 GCF_013870595.1 Streptomyces sp. WELS2
GCCAACCGGGCCGCGGGGACGGCGGACCGGGTCGGGGCACTGCACGACGCGCTGCCGGAGGCGGAGGTCGTGGAGTGCGCGCCGGAGGACGTCGGGGAGGAACTGGAGAAGGCGGCGGCGCGGGCGCGGGTGCTCGGGGTGTGCGGTGGCGACGGCACGGTGAACGCGGCGGCCCGGGTGGCGCTGCGGCACGGGCTGCCGCTCGCGGTGCTGCCGGGCGGCACCCTCAACCACTTCGCCGCCGACCTCGGCGTGGCGGACGAGCGTCTGCTGGCCCGCGCGGTCCGGCACGGCGAGGCGGTCCGGGTGGACGCGGGCCGGTTCACCGCCGGTGACCGGGAGGGCCTGTTCCTGAACACGCTGAGCCTCGGCGTGTACCCGGAGCTGGTGCGGGTCAGGGACCGCTGGTCGCACCGGATCGGCGGCTGGCCGGCCGGGGTGCTCGGCGCGCTGCGCGTACTGCGGGCCGGCGAGCATCCGCTGGAGGTGCGGGTGGGCGGTGAGTCGCGGCCCCTGTGGCTGCTCTTCGTCGGCAACGGGATCTACCACCGTATGGGTCTCACGCCGGGCCGCCGGACCGATCTGGCGGACGGGCTGCTGGACGTGCGGGTGGTGCACGGGGGCCGCAGGCCCGCGCTGCGGCTGCTCGCGGCGGCCGTGGCGGGACCGCTGACCCGCTCGCCGGCGCACTCGGCGGTGCAGGTGAACCGGCTGCGGCTGACCGGTGTCGCCCCGGACACCCCGCTCGCCTACGACGGCGAGGTCACCTCGGTGTCGGGCGAGGTGACGCTGGAGAAGCTGCCGGAGGCGCTGACGGTGTACCGTCCGCTGGACATCGGCTCCTGACTGCTGGTCAGTCCATATCCCGATACGCAGATCTCATCATTCGGCATGCGCGCGTACGGTGGTGACGTACCGGCGGACGGGTACGGCCGGTCCGCCACGAGGGGAAGGGGTACGGCCATGCCGGAGGCACAGGAGAGGGCCGTCTACACGCACGGGCACCACGAGTCGGTGCTGCGCTCGCACACCTGGCGGACCGCCGCCAACTCCGCGGCCTATCTGCTCGGCTCCCTGAAGCCCCACATGAGGATCCTGGACATCGGCTGCGGACCGGGCACCATCACCGCCGACCTGGCGGAACTGGTCCCCGACGGCCATGTCACCGGCGTCGACCGGGCGGCCGGCGTGCTGGAGCGGGCCCGGGCCACCGCCGCCGCCCGGGGGCTGGCCAACGTCGACTTCGCGGTGGCCGACGTCCACGCCCTGGACTACCCGGACGACACCTTCTGCGTGGTCCACGCCCACCAGGTGCTCCAGCACGTGGGCGACCCGGTGCGGGCGCTGCGCGAGATGCACCGGGTGACGAAGCCGGGCGGGTTCATCGCCGTGCGCGACGCGGACTACGCGGCGATGACCTGGTACCCGGCGGTGCCGGGGCTGGACGACTGGCTGGGCCTGTACGAACGGGTGGCCCGCGCCAACGGCGGCGAGCCCGACGCCGGGCGCCGGCTGAAGGCGTGGGCGCTGGCCGCCGGACTGACCGGCGTCACCGCCACCACCAGCACCTGGACGTTCTCCACCGCCGAGGAGCGGGCCTGGTGGAGCGGCCTGTGGGCGGAGCGCACCCTGGCCTCCGCGTACGCCGGCCGGGCGGTCCAGGGCGGTCACGCCACCGTGGAGCGGCTGCGGGCGGTGTCCGAGGCGTGGCGGGAATGGGGCCGGTGCGAGGACGGCTGGTTCGCCGTTCTGCACGGGGAGATTCTGTGCCGTAAAGAAGCCTGATTCGCGGATTTCTGGAAACCAGATCTGCAGGAGGTTTCACACTATGGTTCCCATTCTGCTGGTGCTGCTTCTGGCCCTTGTTCTTTTCGGCGCCGGATTCGCGGTGAAGATTCTCTGGTGGATCGCCCTTGCGGTGCTGGTCCTGTGGCTGCTGGGCTTCGTGGCCCGCGGCACGACGGCCGGCGGCGGCAGGGGGCGCTGGTACCGGTGGTGACGCCCCGGTCGGCTCCCTAGTCGCGGGGAAGCAGCGTTCCGAGCGGCCCGAGGTCCAGGTTCAGGTCCTCGGGCCGCAGTCCGTAGCGGTCGCGCAGCTCGGCCATGCGCTCCTCCAGGAGCATCAGGGTGAGCCCGATCCGCTCCTCCTGCTCCTCGGTCAGTTCGCCGGTGTCGAAGCGGCGCACGGCCTGCCGCTCCATGAGCTGGCGCAGCAGTTCCACCACGGTCAGCACCAGTTTCACCAGGTCGCGCTCTACCGTGTCGGGTTCCAGGTCGAGCCGCTTGCGCGGGGTCACATGGCCTCCTCGGACGGCTCGGCGGTCCCGGCGGGCAGGAGCCGGGGCTCGAAGGGCGAGGGCACCGCCGCGTTGACGGAGCTGATCAGCGCGTTCAGGTCGATGCGGACCAGGTCGACGTCCGCGATCCGCAGGGTGATGTCCCCGGTGATCACGACTCCGCCGGCCAGCAGCCGGTCGAGCAGGTCGACGAGCGCGATCTCGCGCCGTTCGACAACCGTCACGACACTCCCTCCCCGGCGCCCGCCGCGCCCGCGCTCTCTCCGGTTTCCACCGTCTCCCCGGTTTCCCCGGCCTCTCCCGTGAACGAATAAGCGGCCCACGGGCCGGTCAGTTCCACCCGGAATCCGGCCTCCTCGTCCTTCGTCCGGTCCACCAGTTCCACGAATTCCTCCGAATGGGCCCGGGTCACCAGATAGGCCGCGTTGAGCACATTGAGCCCGGATGCCCGGGACAGCGCGGAATTCTGCGGAGGGTGCAGCCGGAAATCCTCGGCGTGTGCCGAAAGCCGCTCGTGCAGCGCGTGGGCGAACCGCTCGGCCGTGGACACGGCCACCACCTCACCGGCGGCCACCCGCCGGGTC
Source organism: Streptomyces sp. WELS2 (assembly GCF_013870595.1). Lineage (GTDB taxonomy): Bacteria > Actinomycetota > Actinomycetes > Streptomycetales > Streptomycetaceae > Streptomyces. The sequence goes on from NZ_JACBWZ010000769.1 coordinate 2,882, forward strand.
AGGGCGGAG
>NZ_JACBWZ010000077.1 GCF_013870595.1 Streptomyces sp. WELS2
CGTTCACGACGCGGCCCGGCCGAGGCGCCGCGTGCGGGACCTCCTGCTCCGCCTCGCATTCCGCGACCAGCCGCTGTCCCTTCTCCAGCACCCCCTCCGGCAGCTCCACGATCCCGGAGGCGAGGGCGATCACGTCCACCCGGGCCCCGAGTTCCCCGGCGAAACGTTCCAGCCGGGCCGTGTCCTCGGGCGACCGCATGTCCACCAGGGCGACCACCACGTACCGCCGGCGCGGATACCGCGCGTGCAGGTCACGGATGGTGTTCAGCACCGTGTTCCCGGTGGAGAACTCGTCGTCCACCAGCACCAGCGGCCCCCGCCCGGCCGGCAGCCCCGGATCCTCGGGCAGCAGCAGATGCGACGTGGCGTGGGAGTGCGACTCCTCGAAGCCGCCCGCGGGGGCGACCCCGGGCACCGGCCGCCGCGTGGAGTGCAGATACGGCACGGAGCCGAGCCCGTCCGCCACGGAGTGCCCCAGCCCGGTCGCGGTCTCGGCGTACCCGAGGACGACCGCGTCCGACGCCTCCGCGCCGAGCAGGGCGGCCACCCGGCGGCCCAGGCGCAGGCCGTGGTCGTAGACCACGGACGGCGACTGCGGGACGTGCTTGCCGAGGACGTGGGAGACGAGCAGGTGGGCCCGCTTGGGGTTGCGGCGCAGCGCGAGCCCCAGCAGGGCCGGCAGCGCGTCGTCGCCCACGAGCCCGACCCCGAGCCGCTCGGCGACCCAGCTGCCGGACCAGACCCCGTCGTTCACTGCGTTCTTCATGCGTTCCTTGGTGAGGTGGCGAAAGGTTCAGCCGGGTATGCCGGCGGCGAGCAGTTCCACGAAGCCGACGTCCTCGTGGGCGACGCCGAACGCCTCGGCGCGCAGCAGGGTGCGCTCGGCCCAGGCGCGGTGCGGCTTCACCTCGTTCATCTTGTTCGTGTAGGCGGACCGCAGTACACCCCCGCCGTCGCGTTCGGGCCGCAGGATGTCCTGGGCGTCACTGAACTCCTCGTGACTGACCACGGAGAGCGCGTGCACGGGCAGCACGTGGGAGGGGTGGATGCAGGTCTTGCCGAGCAGACCGTTGGCCTGGTCCAGGGAGATCTCCCGGAGCAGTCCGTCCATGGCGTGGGCGATCAGCCGCTCGCGCAGCTCGGCGGCCTGCACCTGGAGGAAGGGGCTCTGCCGCAGCTGCGGCTTGAACATGCGCTCGGAGGCGCGGAAGTACTCCCAGACCGGGCCGGTGACGGTGAAGCCGGTGCCGTCGGCCCGGCCGAGCATGTTCACGACGTCGGCGATCACGGAGGCGACTATCTGGACGTCGTAGGCGGTCATGTCCGGGGCGCGGCGCAGGCCGTAGGAGGAGCAGAAGTCGGTGACGCCGAGGCGCAGGGCCAGCACCCGGTCGCGGTACTTGTCGACCGCGCGGAAGATGCCCTCCAGCGTCTCCACGCGCGACTCGCGGTACAGCAGCTCGGGCGACTCCAGGACCGGCATGGCGAACAGCCGCCGGCCGCCGGCGCTCTCGGCCGCCGCCAGGGCCTCCAGGAACGGGATGCCGCGTTCCTCGGTGAACTTGGGCAGCACGAACCCGGACAGCAGGCGCCCGGCCGGGCCGAGGCGGCGGACCAGGTCCGGTATCTGCTCGGGGGTGCGCACCCGGATGAACAGCAGCGGCGGTTCCGCCCCGGGCCGGGCGGCGAGGTCGGCGAACTGCCGGACGAGGTTCTCCTCGCCCGCCACCACCTCCGCGTCGTCGATCGAGTCCTCCAGGCACAGCACCATCGAGACCACGCCGTTGCCCGCCTGCTTGACGATGTCGTCCGCGAGACGGGGCCGGGTCGCCGGGCTGTAGAGCGTGGCGCCCAGGGCCGCGGAGAGCAGCCTGGCCGGGGAGTCGGCGGTGAACGCGCACGGCTCCTGATGGAAGAGGCGCTGTCGCACCTCGGGGGCAATGTGCCCGAAATGACGCATAGGACTCCCTTTGGACTCCGGCCAAACCTCTGGGTTCGGTAAAGGGTGGCCGGTAATAGTACGTAGGGACCCATGGCGGAGGTTCCCGGCGGGCATGAATTTCCGGTAACTCCCCCGTGTCGGCACCACGCCCCCCGCATTGTCGTGACCAGGACCGAGAGGGCAGGATGACCGCATGACGCACGCGATGCTGAAGGGGTCGAACGTCCCGCTGGAGGCCACCACGGTACGCGCCGTGCTGCGCTGGACACCCGGGCAGGGCGTCCCGGACGTGGATGTGTCGGCGCTGCTGCTCGGACCCGACGGCCGTGTGCGCTCCGACGAGGACTTCGTCTTCTACAACCAGCCCCGGCACCCCTCCGGGACGGTGTGGCGGCTGGGCAAGAAGCGGGTCGCCGAGGGGCTGACCGACACGATCCAGACAGACCTGACCGGGGTCGAGCCGGGCGTCTCCCGGATACTGCTGGTCGCCTCCGCCGACGGGGTCGCCTTCGACCGGGTGCCGGCGCTGTGCATCCTGCTGCACGACGCGGGGGGCGCCGACGGGGAGCCGCTGGCCCGGTTCGACATCAAGCCGGAGACCGGGTCCGAGACGGCGCTGATCTGCGGTGAGCTGTACCGGCGCGGGGAGGGCTGGAAGTTCCGCGCGCTGGGCGAGGGCTACTCCAACGGGCTGAAGGGGCTCGCGACGGACTTCGGCATCTCGGTGGACGAGTCCGAGGCGGCCGAGGAGCCGCCGACGTCCGCCCTGCCGCTGCCTCCGGAGGTGCCGGCGTACGGCTATCCGCAGCCGGTGCCCGCGCCGGGGCCGGCGGCTCCGGCGGGGGACGGGTACTTCCGGATGCCGCCCCAGGGGCCCCAGTTCATCGGGCGGTAGGCGGCCGGCGCCCCGTCCGTCTCTACGCCTTCGTCTTGTAGCCCCTGCCCCACTGGAGGCCCCAGCCGTAGAGGCGGTCCAGTTCGCCCTGGAAGCCGTAGACGAACTTGACCTCCCGGCGGACGATCAGTTCGTCCTTGACGTTCTCCAGGAGGACGACGGCGCAGGAGCGGGCCTGGGGATGCCGTTCGTCGAGGCCGATCTCGATGCGGGGGCCGTTGCCGGGGTAGAGGGTGACGACGGCGTGGGTGCGGTCGAAGGCGGGCGTCTGGTCGTAGATGTAGACGAAGACCAGCAGCCGCTTGATCTCCTCGCGGTGGTCGAGGTTGACGTACATCGTCTCGCCCGAACCGGAGCCGAACCGGTCGTCGCCGCTGAGCTTGATGTACGGCGGTGCGTTGACGTCGCCGAGGTAGCCGCCGAGGGGCTGGACGACGCCCTTGGTGCCGTCGGCGAGTTCGTACAGGCAGCCGAGGTCGAGGTCGACGTTGACCATGCTCTGGCCGTGACCGAGGATCTCCGGCGGCTTCAGTGCCTTGAAGGGGTGGCGCAGCAGGCTGGTGCGGGGGCCCGAGCCGAGGTCGGAGGTCCGCATCCGCCAGGTCAGGTTGACGCGCAGGTTGCCGGTGGCCGCGCCCTGCTTGGTCAGGGACACCGTCGGGTGCCGCCTGGTCAGCTCGATGGCGTTGGTGGCCGCGTTGCCCGAGTCGAAGTCGGCGGCACGCCCGCCGCGCAGTCCGTCCAAGAAACCCATTCCCGCCCCCAGGTACCCGTTGTCACACCGACGGGGCGGCCGACCGCGTCGGCCGCCCCGTTCGAAGCGTTCCTCACCGGCCGGGGTGTCACACCCCGGAGGAGACCTCGGTCTTCGCCCCGCTGCCCTCGCCCGCGGCGGCCAGGGCGCGGTTGCGGCGGACCGAGGAGAGGAAGGACGCCAGGATCAGGATGACACCGATGGAGCCGGTGATGACCTCGTGGATCTCGTACTGGATGGTGATCAGCAGGACCACGGCGAGGGCGCCGATGGCGTAGTGGGCGCCGTGCTCCAGGTAGACGTAGTCGTCCAGGGTGCCCTGGCGGACCAGGTAGACGGTCAGTGAACGGACGTACATGGCGCCGATGCCGAGGCCCAGGGCCATCAGGACGATGTCGTTGGTGACGGCGAAGGCGCCGATCACGCCGTCGAAGGAGAAGGACGCGTCCAGGACCTCGAGGTAGAGGAACATGAAGAACGCGGCCTGGCCGGCCAGGACGATCGCGGGCTTCTTCCGGCCGCTGCGCTCGGCCTCTTCCTCCTCCTCGTGCTCGCGCTCCTCCTCTTCCTCCAGCTTGTCCTCGAAGTAGCCGGAGAGACCGCCGACGATCATGTACGTGATCAGGCCGGCGATGCCGGAGATCAGCACCGTCTGGGCCTTGTCGACGTGGAGGCCGCCGTGCTGGTGGGCGTGGGTGGCGACGGTGAAGGAGGTGATCAGCAGGACGATCAGGGCGATGCAGACCGACAGCATGTCGACCTTGCCGAGCTTGGCCAGCGGCCGCTCGAGCCAGCGCAGCCACTGGATGTCCCGGTCCTCGAAGATGAAGTCGAGGAAGATCATCAACAGGAACATGCCACCGAACGCGGCGATCGCCGGGTGGGCGTCGGTCACCAGCTGTTCGTAGCGGTCCTTGTTGTTGATCGCGAGGTCGACAGCCTCGACCGGGCCCATCTTGGCGCTGATGGCGACGATGACGACGGGGAAGACCAGCCGCATGCCGAACACGGCGATGAGCACGCCGACGGTGAGGAAGATCTTCTGCCAGAAGGGGCTCATCTTCTTCAGGATTCCGGCGTTGACCACCGCGTTGTCGAAGGACAACGAGATCTCCAGGACGGCCAGGATCGCCACGACCCCGAAGCCGGTCCACCCCCCGTAGAACGCCGCCGCGATCAGACCGAGCACGGTGATCGCGAAGGACCATCCGAAGGTTTTGAGAAGCACTGGCTACCCCATCATCTGTCGAGGCCCCTCCCGGACGTGTTTCCGAGGAGAGTTCTCCCCCGCGCCGTACGCGGCTTTACGAAACGTTGACTCCGAAGTCTAGAGCGATGCCCCGCAAGCCCGACGCGTACCCCTGACCGACCGCCCGGAACTTCCACTCGCCCTGGTACCGGTAGAGCTCGCCGAAGATCATCGCGGTCTCGGTGGAGGCGTCCTCACTGAGGTCGTAGCGGGCCAGCTCCTGGCCGTCGGCCTGGTTGACCACGCGGATGAAGGCGTTGGAGACCTGGCCGAAGGTCTGGCCGCGCTCGTCCGCCATATGGATGGAGACCGGGAAGATGATCTTCTCGCAGTGCGGCGGGACCTTGGCGAGGTCCACCAGGATCGACTCGTCGTCGCCCTCGCCCTCACCGGTGAGGTTGTCACCGGTGTGCTCCACCGAGCCGTCGGGGCTCTTGAGCTGGTTGTAGAAGACGAACCACTCGTCGCCCAGCACCCGGTTCCCGGCGCCGCACAGCAGCGCGCTGGCGTCCAGGTCGAAGGGGGCACCCGTGGTGGAGCGCGCGTCCCAGCCGAGCCCGATCATGACGTTGGTGAGGTTCGGTGCGGCCTTGGAGAGGGAGACATTGCCCCCCTTGGCGAGCGTGACGCCCATGCTGGTCCTCCCCTGGTGGTGCTTCCCTGGTTCTCCTGCGCGTCCGGCGCCGCCCGTAAACGGTGCGGCGCCGGACACCGGGGTGTCGCTGCGTTGCCGGGATCAGACGTTGACGCCGAAGTCCTGCGCGATGCCGCGCAGCCCGGAGGCGTAGCCCTGGCCGATGGCGCGGAACTTCCACTCCGTGCCGTGGCGGTACAGCTCGCCGAAGACCATGGCGGTCTCGGTGGAGGCGTCCTCGCTGAGGTCGTAGCGGGCGATCTCCGCACCGCCGTTCTGGTTGACGACGCGGATGAAGGCGTTGCGGACCTGGCCGAAGGACTGCTGGCGGTTCTCGGCGTCGTAGATCGACACCGGGAACACGATCTTGTCGACGTCGGCCGGGACGCCGGCCAGGTTCACCTTGATCTGCTCGTCGTCGCCCTCGCCCTCACCGGTGAGGTTGTCACCGGTGTGCTCCACCGAGCCGTCGGGGCTCTTGAGGTTGTTGAAGAAGACGAAGTGCTGGTCGCTGATGACCTTGCCGGAGTTGTTCAGCAGCAGCGCGCTCGCGTCGAGGTCGAAGTCGGTACCGGTCGTGGTCCGCACGTCCCACCCCAGACCGACGATGACCGCGGTCAGGCCCGGGGCCTCCTTCGTCAGCGATACGTTGCCGCCCTTGCTGAGGCTGACTCCCACGGGTCCTCCATGTGGTGTTCAGGGGCGGGGAGCCCCGTCGTGCTTCGGATATGGGATCAACGTGCCGATCCTAGTGACGGGTTCCCGCCTCCCGCGCAGCTTGGGCCGAGGAAACCCAGGTGTCGGCCCGCCTGGCTCACAGAGTGTCGAGCGCCTTCACGTAGTCGCCGAGGTCACGGGCGTCCGGCAGGCCGTTGACCACGGTCCACCGCACGACGCCCTCCTTGTCGATGATGAAGGTGCCGCGCACGGCGCAGCCCTTGTCCTCGTCGAAGACGCCGTAGGCGCGCGAGACGTTGCCGTGCGGCCAGAAGTCGCTCAGCAGCGGGTACTCCAGGCCCTCCTGCTCGGCGAAGACGCGCAGGGTGTGGATGGAGTCGTTGGAGACGGCGAGCAGCTGGGTGTCGCGGTCGGTGAACTTCGGCAGGTTGTCACGCAGCTCGCACAGCTCGCCGGTGCACACGCCGGTGAAGGCGAAGGGGTAGAAGAGCAGGACCACGTTCTTCTCGCCGCGGAAGTCCGAGAGCTTCACGCTGCGGCCGTGGTTGTCCTTGAGCTCGAAGTCGGGTGCCTTGTCGCCGACCTGGATCGCCATCGTCGTGCATCCCTTCGGTGGGCCGTTCGGGTGGGAGTGACCATGAGCGCGCACCGGCGCCCGGGTCCACCCTACGCAGCGGTCACCGAGGGGTTCACGGCGGCCGGGCCGGACCGGGAAGGGCCCGGCCCGGCCGGCGGCCATCGGCTCAGACGGTCACCGCTTGGACTTGGCGGCCTTGGGCGTCGCCAGACGCGAGCCGCTCCAGTCCTTGCCGACGCTGACGCTCTTCGACGCCGTCAGTCCGGCCGTCGTGGCGGCGTCCTGGATGTCGCTCGGTTCCACGTACCCGTCACGGCCGGTCTTCGGCGTGAAGAGCAGAATGGCGCCGCCTTCTTCGATGTACGTGGTGGCATCCACCAGCGCATCCGTCAGGTCGCCGTCGTCGTCACGGAACCACAGCACAACGGCGTCGGCCACGTCGTCGTAGTCCTCGTCCACGAGGTCAGTCCCGGTGACCTCCTCGATGGCCTCGCGGAGCTCCTGATCGACGTCGTCGTCGTAGCCGATCTCCTGGACCACCTGCCCGGGCTGGAACCCCAGCCTGGCGGCAGGGTTCGTCCGCTCCTCCGCGTGGTCCGCGGTCGCGCTCACGGGTTGCCTCCTGATCATGTCTTTGTTGAGTATCTCAGCCACGCGCGTGCGCGAAGCATTGGCCGTAGTCCACACGGGCGGGGCGGATCGCGCAAGTACCCGGCCGTCGGGACCGTCGAAACGGTGACGATCCCGGCCGTGTCGCCGCAACTCCTGGCACCGTATCGCGCTTTTCCCCCACCCACATCACGCCGGTGTGCCCGGTTTGCCCCGTTCGGAATCATCCTGGGTTACGTCGCTCGAACAATTTTGCCAAGCACGTCACACCCCGGGCGTATCGTTGCGTTTTGACCGGTGGTGCGCCGGCGGAGACGACCGTGGAGATGACGTACGCGTTCCCCAGGTACACGATGGGGAACGGTGCAGGCAGCCGTTAACGAGAACTGGCCCTCCGACAGGTAAGGAACAGCGTGGCTTCCGGATCCGATCGCAACCCGATCATCATTGGCGGCCTTCCGAGTCAGGTCCCGGACTTCGATCCCGAGGAGACCCGGGAGTGGCTCGACTCCCTGGACGCCGCCGTCGACGAGCGCGGCCGGGAGCGGGCCCGCTATCTCATGCTGCGCCTGATCGAGCGCGCCCGCGAGAGGCGCGTGGCCGTGCCCGAGATGCGCAGCACGGACTACGTCAACACGATCCCCACCAAGAGCGAGCCGTTCTTCCCGGGCAACGAGGAGATCGAGCGCAGGATCCTGAACGCCACCCGCTGGAACGCGGCCGTCATGGTCTCCCGCGCCCAGCGCCCGGGCATCGGCGTCGGCGGCCACATCGCCACCTTCGCCTCCTCCGCCTCCCTCTACGACGTCGGCTTCAACCACTTCTTCCGCGGCAAGGACGAGGGCGACGGCGGCGACCAGGTCTTCTTCCAGGGCCACGCCTCCCCCGGCATCTACGCCCGCGCGTACCTGCTCGACCGGCTCACCGGCGACCAGCTCGACGGCTTCCGCCAGGAGAAGTCGAAGTACCCGAACGGCCTGTCCAGCTACCCGCACCCGCGCTCGATGCCGGACTTCTGGGAGTTCCCGACGGTCTCCATGGGCCTCGGCCCGCTCTCGGCGATCTTCCAGGCGCGGATGAACCGCTATATGCAGGCGCGCGGCATCGCCGACACCTCGCGCTCGCACGTGTGGGCGTTCCTCGGCGACGGCGAGATGGACGAGCCGGAGTCGCTCGGCCAGCTCACCCTGGCCGCCCGTGAGGGCCTGGACAACCTGACCTTCGTGGTCAACTGCAACCTCCAGCGCCTCGACGGCCCGGTGCGCGGCAACGGCAAGATCATCCAGGAGCTGGAGTCGGTCTTCCGGGGCGCCGGCTGGAACGTGATCAAGCTGATCTGGGACCGCTCCTGGGACCCGCTGCTCGCGCAGGACCGGGACGGCATCCTCGTCAACAAGATGAACACGACCCCGGACGGCCAGTTCCAGACGTACGCCACCGAGTCCGGGGCCTACATCCGCGAGCACTTCTTCGGCGACGACCACCGGCTGCGCGCGATGGTCGAGAACATGACCGACGACCAGATCCTGCACCTGGGCCGCGGCGGACACGACCACCGCAAGATCTACGCCGCGTTCAAGGCGGCCAAGGAGCACAAGGGCCAGCCGACGGTCATCCTGGCCAAGACGGTCAAGGGCTGGACGCTGGGCCCGAACTTCGAGGGCCGCAACGCCACGCACCAGATGAAGAAGCTGACGGTCGACGACCTCAAGCGCTTCAGGGACCGGCTGCACCTGCCGATCTCCGACAAGGAGCTGGAGTCCGGCCTGCCGCCGTACTACCACCCGGGCCGGGACTCGGAGGAGATCCAGTACATGCACGACCGCCGGCGCTCGCTCGGCGGTTACGTCCCGACGCGCGTCGTGCGTTCCGAGCCGCTCGCCCTGCCGGACGACAAAACGTACGCGACCGTGAAGAAGGGCACCGGCCAGCAGTCCATCGCGACGACCATGGCCTTCGTGCGACTCCTGAAGGACCTCATGCGGGACAAGGAGATCGGCAGGCGGTTCGTACTGATCGCACCGGACGAGTACCGCACGTTCGGCATGGACTCCTTCTTCCCGAGTGCGAAGATCTACAACCCGCTCGGCCAGCAGTACGAGGCGGTGGACCGCGATCTCCTGCTGGCGTACAAGGAGTCGCCGACCGGCCAGATGCTGCACGACGGCATCTCCGAGGCGGGCTGCACGGCCTCGCTGATGGCCGCGGGCTCGGCGTACGCCACACACGGCGAGCCGCTGATCCCGGTGTACGTCTTCTACTCGATGTTCGGTTTCCAGCGCACCGGCGACCAGTTCTGGCAGATGGCCGACCAGCTGGCGCGCGGATTCGTCCTGGGCGCGACCGCCGGCCGTACGACCCTGACCGGCGAGGGCCTCCAGCACGCGGACGGCCACTCCCAGCTGCTGGCCTCCACCAACCCGGCGTGCGTGGCCTACGACCCGGCGTACGCCTACGAGATCGCGCACATCGTCCAGGACGGCCTGCGCCGGATGTACGGCGGCTCGCCCGAGCACCCGCACGGCGAGGACGTCTTCTACTACCTCACCGTCTACAACGAGCCCATCCAGCACCCGGCCGAACCGCCGAACGTCGACGTCGAGGGCATCGTCAAGGGCATCCACAGGATCGGCGAGGCCACCGGCGGCGCCGTCCCGGCGCAGATCATGGCCTCCGGCGTCGCGGTCCCCTGGGCCCTGGAGGCGCAGCGGATCCTGGCCGAGGAGTGGAACGTCCGGGCGGACGTGTGGTCGGCGACCTCCTGGAACGAGCTGCGCCGCGAGGCCGTGGCCTGCGAGCAGCACAACCTGCTGCATCCGGAGGAGGAGCAGCGGGTGCCGTACGTGACCCGCAAGCTCGGCGGCGCCGAGGGTCCGTTCGTGGCCGTGTCCGACTGGATGCGGTCGGTTCCGGACCAGATCGCGCGCTGGGTGCCCGGCCCGTACCAGTCCCTGGGCGCCGACGGGTTCGGCTTCGCCGACACCCGGGGCGCCGCGCGCCGCTTCTTCCACATCGACGCCCAGTCGATCGTGGTGGCGGTGCTGACGGAGCTGGCGCGGGAGGGGAAGGTCGACCGGTCCGTGCTGAAGCAGGCCATCGACCGGTACCAGCTGCTGGACGTGTCGGCGGCGGATCCGGGGGCGGCCGGGGGCGACGCGTAACCTCCCCCACTCTCGGCTGCGCTCGAGCGGGGGCGCCCCCATCACTCGGCTTTGGCCGACAAGGGGTTGTGGGGAAGGTGCCGACCGGTGGTCGGCTGGTCGCGCCGTTCCCCGCGCCCCTTACGGGGCGCTCTCCTTACGCCTTTTTTACCATTGCGGCCATGGAGCGATTGTCCGCGCAGGCGCGGTGGGAGCGGTACACCGAACGGCCGTTGCTGGGGCTCGCGGTGGCGTTCGCCGTCGCCTACGCGGTGCCCATCGTGGACGCCTCCGCCGGGCGGTCCCTGACGTCCGTGTGCACGGGGGTCGAGTGGGTGGTGTGGGGGGCGTTCGCCCTGGACTACCTGGTCCGGCTGGCGCTCGCCCCGCACCGCGGGGAGTTCGTGCGGCGGCACTGGCCCGACCTGTGCGCGGTCGTCCTGCCGGTGCTGCAACCGCTGCGGCTGCTGCGGCTGGTGTCGACGCTGCTGCTGGTGGGCCGGCGGGCGCGGATGGCTCCGCAGATCCGGCTCACCACGTATGTCGTCGGGGCGGTGGTCGGCCTGCTGATGTTCGGCTCGCTGGCGGTGCTGTCCGTGGAACGCGAGTCACCGCACGGGAACATCCGGACGCTGGGTGACGCGGTGTGGTGGTCCTTCACCACGATGACGACCGTGGGGTACGGCGATCACGCGCCGACGACGGGGCTCGGGCGGATGATCGCGGTCGGGCTGATGCTGTCCGGGATCGCCCTGCTCGGTGTCGTCACCGCGAACATCGCCGCGTGGTTCATCTCGCGGTTCGAGAAGGACGACGTGGAGGAGCGGCGGCAGACGGAGGCCATCGCCGCCCTGACCGAGGAGGTGCGGTTGCTGCGCGCCGAGGTGGCGCGGCTGACGCAGACCCGAGGGGGCGCGGAGGGCTGCGCGGTCGCCGACGGCTCCCCCGCGCCCGGCAACGGGCCGCAGACCTCCTAGAGGAGGCCGTTGCCCCAGGTCGCCGCGCCCGCGAGGGCGATGGCGGCGAGCAGGGTGTCGATGGCGCCCAGGACCAGGGCCACCAGCGCCGGTACGTTGCGTTCGCCGGACCAGCTGCGGCCCATGGACTGCCAGCCGCAGAAGATCGCGACGGGACCGAGGACGATCCCCAGCGCGAAGAAGCCGGCCACCGCGCAGATGGCGCCGATGATCCCGAGCGTCGCGCGGTCCGGCCCGGTGCGTGACCACGTCCGGCCACGCGACCGGGGGTACCCGCGTGTTCCGTGCTCGAAGCCAGCCATCATCAACTCCCTGAGGCATCTGGACAGTTCGGCTTCACCATGCGAGTACCCCGGTTGCGCCGGGCCAGACCGGGCGCGCTGTCCCCCTCCGACAGCGCGCGCCGCGGCCCCGTGGTCCTCCCATGTCCTGCGGAGGAGTTGACCCACTGTGACCTGCGGCGCGCGCCGGGAGCCAGCGATCTTGAGCGGAGTCACCCTGATAGGCGAACTCCGCTGGAAGAGCCGTCAGATGTGGCCCACGCCCGCGCCCGCCTCCGCGTTCGCGCCGCGCTTGGTGAGCAGTGCGACGAGGACGGCGACCGCGGCCACGCCCGCCGCCACGAGGGAGGCGAGGCTCATGCCGTCGATGAAGGTGTGGTGGGCCACCTCGGTGATCTTCTCGGCAATGGGTGCCGGGGTGTCCTTGGTCACCGGCGCGACGCCCTGCTGGACCGCCTCGGCCGCCGCGTGCAGCTGCTGCGGGGGCAGCTTCGGCAGCCCGGCGTCCGCCCAGTTGTCGCCGAGGGTGTGGTCGACCTTGGAGGCCATCACCGCGCCCAGCACGGCCGTGCCGAGGCTGCCGCCGATCTGCATGGCCGCCTGCTGGAGTCCGCCCGCGACACCGGACAGCTCCATCGGGGCGTTGCCCACGATGACCTCCGTGGCGCCGACCATGACCGGGGCGAGGCCGAGGCCGAGCAGGGCGAACCAGACGGACATCAGGCCGCTGCCGGTGTTCTCCTCCAGCGTGGACATGCCGTACATGGCGATCGCGGTGACGGCCATGCCGCCCGCCAGCGGGATCCGCGGGCCGGCCTTGGTGATGAGGGCACCGGCCAGCGGGGAGCCGACGATCATCATGCCGGTCAGCGGCAGCAGGTGCAGGCCCGCGTCGATCGGGCTCATGCCGTGGACGTTCTGCAGGTAGAAGGTGACGAAGAACAGACCGCCCATGAAGGCGATGGCCATCAGCACCATCAGGACGACACCCGCCGACAGCGCGACCGAGCGGAACAGCGCCAGCGGGATCAGCGGCTCCTTCACCCGCTTCTCCCAGAGGGCGAACAGGGCGAAGCCCACCACCGAGGCGACGAGGAACAGCCACGTCCTGCCGTTGCCCCAGCCCCAGGACGGGGCCTTGATGAGGGCCCATACCAGGCAGAACATCGCGCCCGAGAGCAGGGCGATGCCGAGCACGTCGAAGGACCGCGGGGCGTTCTCGGCACGGTGGTCGAGCAGGATCAGCAGGCCCAGCAGCAGGGCGAGGGCGCCGACCGGCACGTTGATGAAGAACACCGACTGCCAGTTGACGTGCTCGACGAGGACACCGCCGAGGATCGGGCCGCCGGCGGTGGAGGCGCCGATGACCATGCCCCAGATGCCGATCGCCATGTTCAGCTTCTCGGCCGGGAAGGTCGCGCGCAGCAGGCCGAGCGCGGCCGGCATCAGCAGCGCGCCGAACAGGCCCTGGAAGACACGGAAGGTGACGACCGCGGCGATGCTGTCGGACAGTCCGATGGCACCGGAGGCGGCGGCGAAGCCGGTGACGCCGATGAGGAACGTCTGCCGGTGGCCGAAGCGGTCGCCGAGCTTGCCGGCGGTGATCAGGGAGACCGCGAGCGCCAGGAAGTAGGCGTTGGTGATCCACTGCAGCTGCGCCCAGCTGGCGTGCAGATCCTTGCCGATGGCCGGGTTGGCGATGGCCACGATGGTGCCGTCGAGGGCCACCATCATGACCCCTACGGCGACGGTGATCAGCGTGAGCCACGGGTGGCCGCGCAGGCCCGCGGCCGGCCGCGGCCCGGACGAGGCTGCCGGCGCTTCGTCCCCCGGCCCCGTCGCGTCGATGGTGGTCTGACTAGTCATACACTCAGGTTAGTGACAGCCGCTGACAGTTGACAAACCAATTCACTAGTCGGTTACTGACACGAAAAACGGAGGTCAGAGCAGGGCGGACGGAGGTTCCGCCCGCGTTCACAGGAGAGTGGCCATGGAGACGCTGCGCGAGCGCAAGAAGCGGCGTACACGGGAATCGCTGCTGCGGGCCGCTCTCGAACTGTTCACCACGCAGGGCTACGAGCGCACGACCGTCGACGAGATCGCCGAGGCCGTCGACGTCTCACAGCGCACCTTCTTCCGTTACTTCGCGGGCAAGGAGGACGTGGCCTTCGCGGTCCAGGACATGGCGGAGGCGGCGTTCGTGGCGGCCGTACGGGCGCGCCCGCCGCACGAGACGCCGATGCGGGCGCTGCGCCAGGCGTTCCTGGAGAGCTGGGACGAGATGCGCGAGACCGTCGAGTCGGTCGTGCCGGTCGAGCTGCACCTGGGCATGTACCGCACGATCGAGGCCGAGCCCGCGCTGCTCGCCGCCCGGCTGCGCCGGCTGGCCGCGACCGAGGAGGCCCTCGCGCGGGTGCTGGCCGAGCGGGAGGGCGTCGACGTGGACGGCGACCCCCGGCCCCGGCTGGCGGTGGCCGTGTTCGGCGGGGTGATGCGCATCACCGAACGGCAGTGGTGCACGAGCGAGGACCCCGGACCCGAGCTGATCCGGACGCTCACCACGTCGTACCTCGATCAGGTGGGTTCGGCGCTGACCGGAAACTGGCGGACCGCCTGAGATCGTTGGAAGATCACCGACTTCCTGACCACCGCCCGCCGAAACGTGATCCCCGTCACTCGGTTACCCCGAGACCCGCTCGCTCTCCTAGTGTGTCCTCCCAGTGACTTCCTTCGACACCTCCCCGCAGCTCAGCATCTGGCGCGCCCTGCTGGCGCTGGCCGTGGTGTTCGTGATGCTCGCGACCACCGGCTGGACCGCCCTGCGCACCCACCGGGAGCCCTCGGCGCTCCAGGCCTCGCTCGCCGAGTGGCGCCAAGGTCACCTGCACGGACTGCGCCTGCCGGACCCCGACGCCGCCCCCACCCGGCTCGCCCGCTTCTTCGGCTCGCTCACCCCGGGCGACCGCGACCGGCTCGCCCGCCGCTACCCGCTCGCGGTCGGCAACATGAACGGCGCCCCGGTCTCCCTGCGCTACCGGGCCAACCACATCGCGCTGGACCAGGCCCGCGGGTCCGAGCGCGCCCGTCTGCACGACAGCCGGCTCAGCACGGCGGGCCAGCAGGACGCGGGCCGGCGGATGCACCGCTACGAATCCCTGCTGAGCGACGGCCGGCAGATCCTGGCCTTCGACCCCGAGGGCTCCGGCCGGGTCGCCGAGGTGTTCGGCGACCTCGCCACCGCCCGGCGGATCTCGGTCGTCGTCCCCGGCGTCGACACCGACCTGCTCACCTTCCAGCGCACCAGCCGCCCCTACAGCGCCCCGGTCGGCATGGCCAAGGCGCTCTACGCGGCCGAGCGCGCGGCGCGCCCGTCGACCCGTACGGCGGTGATCGCCTGGGCCGACTACACCTCCCCCGACGGGCTCGGGGTGGACGCGGCCACCGGGCTGCGCGCCGAGGAGGGCGCCGTACGGCTGAACGCGCTGCTGCGGGCCCTGCCCGGCCGGGCCCCGGTGTCGATGTTCTGCCACAG
>NZ_JACBWZ010000770.1 GCF_013870595.1 Streptomyces sp. WELS2
CGGGATACCGGCCCGGTCGGTCAGCAGCGGGGTGATGTACCTGGCGCCGTCGGCGATGAGCTGGCGCGGCGGATGGCCGATCCGCTCCGTGCCGTGGCAGTCCTCCAGTTTCGGCGTGAGCGGCAGCAGGCCGGCCAGGTCGCGGGCGGCGGGGCTGTCGTTCAGGGTGCCGTCGGCCGGCCGTCGGTCGTCGGGCGCGACGGTGCTTGCCGTTCGCCACCGGTTCCGTTCGCGGCGGCCGTCGGCCGGGTGGAGGGGGACATCACCGGACCGCTCGGACGGCGGCTTCGTTCAGGGTAGGGGGGCCTCACGCGCGGTGGTCCACAGTTCGTACCACTCCTCGTGCGTGAGGTCCGGTTCGCGGCGGGCCGCGTCCGCGCAGGCGGCGATGCGTTCGGGGCGGGTGGTGCCGATGACGGGGGCGATGCCCGCCGGGTGGCGTCGCAGCCACCACAGGAGGACGGTCTCAGGGGTGGTGTCCTTGCGCCGGGCGAGTTCCGCGACGAGCCGGCTCGCCCGCGTGTCCGTGCCCGAGGTGAGGCGGCCCCGGGCGAGCGGGCCCCATGCCTGGAGCCGGACGCCGTTGGCCGCGCACCACTCCAGCGTGCCGGGGGCGAAGCCGTTGTGGGTGGCGTCGGGCGTGTTGAAGAGGACGCCCGCCTCCACCCAGTCCCGCCGGGCCAGGCTCATCTCGAGCTGGTTGACGACCAGCGGGAGGTCCGTCCGGGCTTGCAGCGCGGCGATCTGGGGTCCGCTCATGTTGGACACGCCGAACTGCCGGACGAGTCCCTGGGCGTGCAGGGAGTCCAGCGCCGCGGCGATCTCCTCCGGACCGGTCAGGGGGTCGGGGCGGTGCAGGAGGAGGACGTCCAGCACATCCGTACGCAGCCGGGCCAGGCTCTCCTCGACCCGCCGTACGATGCCGGCGCCCCGCAGGTCGTAGTATCCGGGCCGGCCGCCTTCCGGCAGCCGGATGCCGCACTTGGTCTGTACGACGATGCGCTGCCGCAAGCCGGGGCTGCGGGCCAGCACCTCGCCGAAGACGGCCTCCGCCTTGCCGTACTTGTAGATGTCGGCGTGGTCGAAGGCCGTGATGCCGGCGGCCAGCGCCGCCTCGACCGCGGTCTCGGCGCGGCGGATGTCGTCGGCGGTGTACGGCTCGGTGTCCCAGCCGCCGCCGAGTCCCATGCAGCCGTACAGCAGCTTGTGTGCGCGTATGTCGGTCTGTGCCGCCATGTCGGTCTCCGTGGTGGGTGCGGTGCGTGCGGGAGGGGGTCAGGCGCGAAGGGTGTCGGCGAGCATCTCGGCGACGGCCAGGACCGGCAACTGGGTGTTGGCGGCGGGCACCGTCGGCAGGATGGAGGCGTCGGCGACGCGCAGCCCCGCCACACCGTGCACGGCGCCCTGCCCGTCGACCACGGACCGGGGGTCGTCCGCCGGTCCCATGGCGCAGGTGCCCACCGGGTGCCAGTAGGTGCCCACCCGGGCCCGGAGCCGGGAGTCGGGCAGCGCGTGGGCCGGTTCCGGGTCCGCGGGGGCCGCGAGTGGCTTCATGGCCGCGGCGAGTTCCTCCACCTTCCGCAGCCCCGACCGGACGACGGCGATGTCCCGGCCCGCCGGGTCGGACAGGAAGGCCGGGGTGATCTCGGGGGGCTCCACGGGGTCGGCCGAGCGCAGCCGGACGTGCCCGCGCGAGACCGGCTTCATCAGGAAGGCGGAGATGCCGGCCTCGTACCGCCCGGGCGGGAGCGAGCCGAACAGCGGCGGGCCGGCCGTGGGCAGGAGATGCAGGTCCCACGCCCCGTCCGGGCAGAACTCGCTGGCCGCCCGGATCAGCATCCGGCTGACATACAGCTCCCCGGCCGCCTCCTTGGCCGCCAGCGCCCTGTTCAGTCCGTCCGTGGGGGACAGGGGGACGAAGACACCCGGCTGGTCGGACAGGTTGGCGCCGACACCGGGGAGGTCCGCCGCGCAGCGGATCCCGGTCCGCTCCAGGTGGGCGGCGGGGCCGATGCCGCTGCGCAGGAGCACGGCGGGGGAGCCGAAGGTGCCGGACGTCAGGACACAGGTGTCGCCCGTCAGCGTCACCGGCCGCCCGTCCAGGACGATGTGCGCACCGGTCACCCGGCCCGCGCGCAGGGACAGGCGGTCCACCAGGGCGCCGGCGAGTACCGTCAGGTTCGGCCGCGACCGGGTCGCCGGGTCCAGGTAGGCGAAGGCGGCGTTCCAGCGCAGCCCGTCGACGGAGTTGAGCAGCGGCCGGCCGTGACCGGGCGGCCCCGGAGTGCCCATGTCCACCTCCGGGTGGCCGAGCTCGCGCGCCGCCGCCAGGGCGGCCGAGGCCCACACGGACAGTTCCGAGTCCGGTACGGTGCGCAGCCCCATGCGCTCCACGGCCCGCAGCCGGTACGGCTCCAGCGCCCCGGCCGACCACCGTGCACCGCCGGCGCGGGTCCACTCGGCGTGGTCGGCGTGTGAACCCCAGGTGTTCCAGGCCCCGTTGACGCACGAGGAGCCGCCCAGGACGCGGGCCCGGATGCGGTAGGACTCCGTGTGCCGTTCCCACACGTCCTCGCGTGGCAGGGCACGGGAGTCCAGGATCTTCCCGGGCCAGTTCTCCCACCGGGCTCCGTAGTCGGGCCCCGCCTCCACGAGGCACACGGTCCGGCCGGGGTCCTCGCTCAGGCGCGCCGCCAGCACGCAGCCCGCCACTCCGCCGCCGAGGATGACGACGTCGTAGCCGGACGCGAGGGACGGGTTGTTCATGGTCAGCTCCGCTGAGAGGTCGGGTGGAGAGGGGAGGGGGAGGTACGGGGTACGGGAAGGCGTGGCGTCACCGCGGACCGGTGCCGAGCCTTGCCGGGAGCGGGCGCGGTGCGGTGTCCGG
>NZ_JACBWZ010000771.1 GCF_013870595.1 Streptomyces sp. WELS2
GGGGTCGCCGGCACCAACTTCGCGCTGTGGGCGGCGGGCGCGGAGGGGGTCCGGGTGTGCCTGTTCGACGAGGCCGGGCGGGAGACCCGCATCCCGCTGACCGAGCTGACGCACGAGATATGGCACGGCTTCGTGCCGGGGGTGATGCCCGGGCAGCGGTACGGCTACCGGGTCGACGGCCGCTGGGACCCGTGGACCGGCGCCCGCTGGAACCCGGCCAAGCTGCTGCTCGACCCGTACGCGCGGGCGGTGGACGGCGAGTTCGCGCTGCCGCCGGAGGTGTACGGGCACGTGCGGGACTGGCCGGACCAGTCGGTGGCCGACACCGTGCGCGACGAGCGGGACTCGGCGCCGTACGTCCCGAAGGGGGTCGTCGTCCACGATGACGACGACTGGTCCGACGACCGGCGCCCCAAGACGCCGTGGGCCGACTCGGTCATCTACGAACTGCACGTGCGCGGCTTCACCCAGCGGCATCCGGGCATCCCCGAGGAGCTGCGCGGCACGTACGCGGGGCTCGCCCACCCGGCCGCGATCGAGCACCTGGTGAAGCTGGGCGTCACGGCCGTGGAACTGCTGCCGGTGCACCAGTTCGCGCACGAGGACCACCTGCTGCGCCGGGGCCTGACCAACTACTGGGGCTACAACTCCATCGGCTACTTCGCCCCGCACGCCGGGTACGCCGCCTCCGGTACGACGGGCGGGCAGGTCGGCGAGTTCAAGCGGATGGTGCGCGCGCTGCACGCGGCCGGCGTCGAGGTCATCCTCGACGTGGTCTACAACCACACCGCGGAGGCGGGCGAGCTGGGCCCGACGCTGTCCCTGAAGGGCATCGACAACCGCGGCTACTACCGGCTCCAGGACGACGCCCGCCGCTACGCCGACTACACCGGCTGCGGCAACACCCTGCACGTCGTCCAGCCCCAGGTGCTGCGGCTGATCACCGACTCGCTGCGCTACTGGGTGACCGAGATGGGCGTGGACGGCTTCCGCTTCGACCTGGCGGCGGCGCTGGCCCGCTCCATGCACGACGTCGACATGCTCTCGCCGTTCCTGGCGGTGATCGCCCAGGACCCGGTGCTGCGCCGGGTGAAACTGATCGCCGAACCGTGGGACATCGGCTCCGGCGGCTACCAGGTGGGCGCCTTCCCGCCGCTGTGGACCGAGTGGAACGACCGCTACCGGAACGCCGTGCGGGACTTCTGGCGGGGCGCCCTGCCCGACGTGCGGGAGATGGGCTACCGGCTGTCCGGCTCCAGCGACCTGTACGCCTGGGGCGGCCGGCGCCCCTACGCCTCGGTCAACTTCGTCACCGCGCACGACGGGTTCACCCTGCGCGACCTGGTGTCGTACCAGAGCAAGCACAACGAGGCCAACGGCGAGGACAACCGGGACGGCACCGACGACAACCGCTCCTGGAACTGCGGGGCGGAGGGCGAGACCGGCGACGAGGGGATACGGGCGCTGCGCCGCCGGCAGCTGCGCAACCTGCTCACCACCCTGCTGCTGTCCACCGGTGTGCCCATGCTGGTCGCGGGCGACGAGTTCGGCCGCACCCAGCACGGCAACAACAACGCCTACTGCCAGGACAACGAGATCGGCTGGGTGGACTGGTCGCTGCTTCAGGAGCCCGGCTGGCGGGCCCTGTCGGAGCTGACCGCGCGGCTGATCGCGCTGCGCCACCGGCACCCGGTGCTGCGCCGGCGGGCCTTCTTCTCCGGCCGCGCGCAGACCGCGGACGGGCTGCGGGACCTGGCCTGGTTCACCGCGCGGGGCACGGAGATGACCGAGGGCGACTGGTACGCGCCCGCCGCCACGCTCGGCATGTACCTGTCCGGACGGGACATCCCCGGCCGGGACGAGCGGGGCGCGCCGGTGGTGGACGACAGCTTCCTCGCGGTGCTGCACGCGGGCGAGCGGCCGACCGGGTTCGTGCTGCCGGGCCCGCCGTGGGCGGAACGGTACGAGGTGGTCGTCGACACCTCGGCGGAGGAACAGACCGAGACCCCGGCCACGGCCCACCGGGCGGGCACACGCATCACGGTGCCGGAGCGGACGGTATTGCTGCTACGGGTCGCTTGAGCGGGGACCGGCTCTGTGACTGGCGGGCGGACTGAGCCGGCACGGGGCGCTTGAGCGGGGGTTGGGGCTCGGTGACCTGACGGGGCCCTCGCGCCGAGGCCGGGGCCCGTGACCTGGTTGCGGGTCGCCTGATCCGGTACCGGGTCTGCGTGGCCTCGCGGACAGCACGGGCCGGGACGGGGCCGTGTGCCATGGCGGGCCGCCCGGTCGGAGCCTGGAACTCCGTGACCTGACGGGGCGGGCGCGGCGAGTCCGGGGGCTCGTGACCTGGCGGGGCGGGCGCGTCGAGCCCGGGACTCCCGGCCTGGGGGGTCGCTGAGCCGGTCCGGGGTTTCGTGGCATGACGGCTCGTCCGGGCCGGTCAGGGGCCTGTGTGACACTGCGCGGGGCCTGTGTGTCGGCTGTGCGTGACGCGGATCACGTCCGCCGAGTGCAGCGCGGGCCGGGGTCCAGGGCCTTTCTCCTGGTGTAGACAGCCGGCGAGAACGGGGACCGTGGGGATGGAGCAGGCCAGGGCCGGTGAGTACGACGCGTTCGTGGCGGCCCGCTGGTCGGTGTTGTTCCATCTGGCCCGTCTGCTCACCGGGGGCGACCGGCACCGGGCCGAGGACCTGTTGCAGGAGTCCTTGGTCAAGCTGTGGTTCGTCTGGCCGAAGGTCGCCGACGAGGCGCCGGAGGCCTATGTGCGCAAGGTGCTCGCACGAGCCGCGGCCCGCTCGGCCCGCCGTCGCTGGTGGGGCGAACGTCCCGTGGAGGAGCTGCCGGAGACGGCCGCGGCCGGGGACCTGTCGGCGACCGTCG
>NZ_JACBWZ010000772.1 GCF_013870595.1 Streptomyces sp. WELS2
CCTTCGGCACTCGGCCGGCCGGGGCGGACTTCCGCTCCCCGTACGAGACGCCGGTCGCCGCCGGGTCCTGTTCCGGCCGGGCCCACCGGTTGGCAGGCGGTGAGTCCGGTGCGGGCGGCCGTGGTTCGGCGGGGCGGGCGCCGTCGTCGCCCCCGGCTCCGGCCCCCGGGCCCATGTCGCCCACCTCGTCGGCGAGTTGGTGGACGAGGATGCCGTGGCGGAAGGCGATCTCACCGACGTCGGCGGTCGTGCTGCCGTACACCGACAGGCGGTTGCCGCCCTCGCGTACGACTTCGACGGAGCGGCGGGCGGTGCGGGCGTCCTTGGCCAGCAGGGCCGCGAGGCGTGCCGCGTGGGGACTGCGGACGGCCACTCGCCGACGCAGCCGGGTGCGGGCGAACGCCCTTGCCTCCTGGTCCGCGACGAGCCTGCCGCCGTCCAGCGTGACGACCCGGTCGGCGGTGCGCGCCGCCTCCTTGGGCTCGGCCGTGGTGAACAGCACCGTGCCCCCCTGGTCGGCATGGGCCCGCAACATGCCGTGCAGCCACTGGGTCTCCCGGGCGGAGAGGCCGTCGGTGGGCTCGTCCAGGACGAGGGTGTGCGGGTCGGGCAGCAGGGCGCAGGCGAGACCGAGTCTGCGGTCCATGCCGCGTGACAGTGTGCCGAGACGCTCCTCGCGGAGGCTGACGAGACCGACCACTTCGAGCACCTCGTCGGCTCGCCGCGCGGGAACTCCCGTCGCCGCGCACAGCATGCGCAGATGACCGCGGACCGAGCGGGCGGGATGACCCGGCACATCGCCGAGGAGTACGCCGACTTCGCGCGCCGGATGGGCGACCCGGTGCAGGGGGCGGCCCCTGAAGTAGGTGAGGCCACGCCCTTGTTGGAGCTCGAGCATGAGTCTGAGCGTCGTGGTCTTGCCCGCGCCGGCGCGTCCGAGGAGCGCGGTGACTTGCCCGGCACGCGCCTCGAAGGAGACATCGTCGACGGCGGGCGGATGCGCCTTGCGGGGAATGCTGGTCAGTCCGAAGGCCTGGATCACCTGCAGCAAGATAGCGCGACATGTCTGGTTTTTCGGGTATGAGGCGATTTGCGGAAAGGCGCGTGCGACCCGCCTCCTCCCATTTCCGCCGTTCGACGGAGCCCGCGCTCGTCACGCACAGCGGCCCCGCCCCGGCGGATGTCAGGTGGCGGGCGGACGTGCAGCGACCAGACCGCAGTGGGCAGTCGGCAGTGGGCAGTGGGCAGTGGGCAGTGGGCAGTGGGCGGACCGTACCGGGTAACGGGTCAGGCGATCACTGGTGCCGCTTTCCCGCGCCTCAGACCTCCGGGCGCAGCATCGGCGGGTTCAGCAGCGTGGCGCCGCCGGCTCGGAAGAGCTGGGCCGGCCGGCCACCCTGCCGCGTGGTCGTCCCTCCGGTAGGCACGAGGAATCCGGGGGTGCCGGTCACCTTGCGGTGGAAGTTGCGCGGGTCGAGCGCGACGCCCCACACCGCCTCGTACACCCGGCGCAGCTCGCCGACCGTGAACTCGGGCGGGCAGAAGGCGGTGGCCAGCGACGAGTACTCGATCTTTGAGCGGGCGCGTTCCACTCCGTCCGCGAGGATCCGGGCGTGGTCGAAGGCGAGCGGTGCCACGGGGTCGCCGTCACGGCCGTACCCGCCCTGCTGGAGCAGTTCCTCGACCGGGGCCCAGCGCGCGTTGCTGGCGTCGCCGCCGGCGCGCGGTGCGGGCAGGTCCGGTGCGAGCGCGAGATGCGCGACGCTGACCACACGCATGCGCGGGTCCCGCTTGGGGTCGCCGTAGGTGGCGAGCTGCTCCAGATGGGCTCCATAGTCCTGGGCCGGGACGGCGGGGTCGTGGGCGCAGAGCCCGGTCTCCTCGGCCAGTTCGCGCGCCGCCGCCTGGGTCAGGTCCTCGTCGGCCCGTACGAAGCCTCCGGGCAGTGCCCAGCGCCCCTGGAAGGGAGGCTCGCCCCTGCGTACCGCCAGCGCGCACAGGGCATGGCGGCGCACGGTCAGCACGACCAGATCCACGGTGACGGCGAAAGGCGGAAAGGCTGACGGGTCGTAGGGCATGCCGCGATCATAGTCGTCTTCCTGACGATAAACACTCCCTCGGTCGGCGCATCGGCGGCGGTCCCGCTTCATTCCGGTGTGGCGCGCGGAGCCGATTTCCTTTCACCAGCCGGTGAGCTCGCGCGCGGGTCGTCTTCCTTTACCCGCGAGGTCACGCGCCCGGTCGCGGGCGGTCCACCGTCGCCCCCCCACCACCGCCGGAAGCACCCATCGGCTGACGCGTACGGCGGAGGGGGTGCCGGAGACGCGAGCCCGCTGAGGCCTGTGACGGCGAGCGGGGCACTGTGGCATGCGATGCAAGGGGCGCGCGAGGGTGACCGCGCCGCCCTGGGTGTCGGGGCGCGGATCCCGGCGAACGCGGTGGGCAGCAGGATCGGTGAGCCGAGGATCCGTGAGCAGCGGACCGGCGGACGGTCGGCCGTAACCAGGCGGACCGTCAGCCACGACCGGGCGGGCTGTCCCCCGTGTCCGACGGCCCGCCCGAGCCGCGGCCGGGGAACGGCACCCGGCCGGTGCTCCTTTCTGACCGGCGTGACCAGGGGACTCGCCAGGAACCGCTCCCGGCTCCGCACCCAGGGGCGCCGGCCCGGCGGGTACGGCCCGGTTCGGTTTCCATGGCCGTTGTGACCAGGGATGTCGCCCGTCCGGGTGTGGAGCGGCGGGTGCTCATCCGTCGCCCTCGGTCCGCGGGTGTCCGCCCTCCGACGGCACACCGCCGGTCTCGGTGTCGCCGGGGCCGGTGGCCACCGGTACGTCTTCACGGTGTACGCGGTGGACCAGGAGAAGCTGGGCCCGGACGCGGAC
>NZ_JACBWZ010000773.1 GCF_013870595.1 Streptomyces sp. WELS2
ATGGCTGCTGGCGGTCGCCTCCGGCGCCGCGTTCGCCGCCTACGCGGTACCGGGCCTGGCCGCGCCCCAGGCCGGAGTGCTGGCCACGTCGGTGGTCGCGGGAACCGGTGTGTTCCGCATCGCCTACCCCGGGCCGGAGGCCTTCGACATCGACCACGGACGCGACGTACGGGCCGCGGCAGACCGCCTGCGCGCCGCGGTGGGCCGGCCCCCCTCGGGCCGGGCGGCCCCCGTGGCACCGCTGATCCGGTTCGAAGGTGTCGGCTTCGCCCACCGTGGCCACGCGCCCGTCCTCACCGGACTGGACCTCGAAATCCGTCCCGGTGAGGTGATCGGCCTGGTCGGCGTCAACGGCGCGGGCAAGACCACGCTGCTGACCCTGCTGGCCGGCCTGCGCCGGCCCACCGCGGGACGGATCACCGCCGACGGGGTGGACATCGCCTCCCTCGACCCCCGTTCCTGGCGAGAGCGGATCGGCCTGGTCTTCCAGGACTTCGCCCGCTACCCGCTCACCGTCGCCGAGAACGTCAGCCCCGCTCACCCCGAGCTCGCCGAGACCGCGCTGGCCGACGCCGGTGCGACACTGGGGCACACCCCCGACACCCCGTTGCTTGCGGGCCGCGCGGACCTGTCCGGCGGCCAGTGGCAGCAACTCGCCCTGGCCAGGGCCATCGCCTCGGCACGCGGCGGATGCGACCTGATCGCGCTCGACGAGCCCACGGCCCACCTGGACGTCCACGCGGAGGCCGCGTTCTTCGACCGTGTCGTCACCGCGCTGCCCGGGACCACCCTGCTCCTGGTGAGCCACCGGATCGCCACCCTGCGCCGCAGGACTCGACGCAGTCAGGGGAGGCATTCCGTGGTCGCTGACCGCGTGGGGGGCGCACGGCGGCGGCCGGGGCGTGCGGTGGCGTGCGCCGCCTTGGGCGTCGTACTGCTGGCGGGGTGCGCCTCGATGCCCGACAGCGGGGACCTGCGGGATGTGGAGTCCACGCCGCGGCAGGACACCGCGGTACGGGTGTTCGCCATGCCGCCGGCCGACGGCGCCGGGCCGGGGGAGATCATGCAGGGCTTCCTGGAGGCGCTGACCAGCGACGACCCGGAGTACGACACGGCGCGCAAGTACCTGTCGGCCGATGCGGCGAGCCGGTGGCGGCCGGAGCTGTCGACCACCGTGCTGGCGAACGGGCCGAGCATCGAGACCGACTGCAGCCCGGGCGGACGGGAGGAGACCAACAGCGTCACCTGTGTGCTGACCGGCACCCGGGTCGCCACGGTCGACGCGCAGCAGGCCTACCAGCCCGCCGGCGGCCCCTACCGCAAGAAGCTGCACCTGACGAAGAGCCCCAAGAGCGGGCAGTGGCGCATCGACGGGCTGCCGGACGGCGTCGTCATGGGCAAGTCGGACTTCCAGCGCAACTACGCGTCCGTCGACAAGTACTACTTCGCGTCCGACACGGCGGTCGGGGCGGGCGGGCAGCCGGTGGCGGTCGCCGATCCGGTGTTCGTGCGCGGCAAGGTGGACCCGATGACACAGCTGGTCCGGTCGCTGTTGAAGGGGCCCACCACCTGGCTCGGGCCGGTGGTCAGGTCGAGCTTCCCGACCGGTACGGCGCTGCGCAAGGGCGTGTCCGGACTGGCGCCGGACGACCAGAACAAGCTGACCGTGCCGCTGAACCTCGCGGCGTCCCGGGTCGCGCCGCGCAAGTGCACCGAGATGGCGACGCAGCTGCTGTTCACCCTGCGGAACCTGGCGCCGACGCTGGAGTCCGTCGAGCTGCGCGGGGCCGGCGACGACCGGCTGTGCGAACTGACCGAGGAGCGCGCCGAGGCCACCGCCTGGCACGGGTCGTCCAAGCGCCCGGAGTACGTGTACTTCATCGACGGCAGGCACCGGGTGGTGCGGATGCCGACCGGAAGCACCGGAACGGGCTCCGTCCCGGTGCCGGGCCCGCTCGGCGAGGGCGGCAAGGAGCTGCAGTCGGTGGCCGTGTCGCGGGACGAGCACACCGCGGCCGGGGTCGCCGACGGTGGCGGTTCGCTGTACGTGGCCTCGCTGGCGTCGGGCGGTTCGTTCGGTGAGCCGCTGGTGACCAGCGACGGGCCCACTCCCGACGAACGGCTGACCACGCCGAGCTGGGACGCCCACGGCGACCTGTGGGTGGCCGACGGAGACCCCCACCGGTCCCGCCTGTACGTCCTCGAGGAGGGGAAGAAGCAGGCGGTGCCCGTCACCGTGCCCGGTCTTCAGGGCCGGATCACGGACGCGCGGGTGGCCGCCGACGGGGCCCGGATCGCGCTGGTCGTGGCCAAGGGCGGCAAGCAGTCCCTGTTCATCGGCCGGATCCAGCGCGACGACGGCACCGGGCAGGGCATCTCGGTGGACGGGCTGCGCTCGGCGACACCGGACCTGGAGCAGGTCAGCGCCATTTCCTGGGCCGGGGACAGCAGACTGCTCGTCGTCGGCCAGGAACAGGGGGGCGTGCAGCAGATGCGGTACGTCCAGGCCGACGGTTCCACGCTGGACGGACCCGCCCCGGGCGCGCTCACCAGCGTCAAGGCGATCGCCGCATCAGAGGACGAGCGGGTGCCGCTGGTGGCCTACTCGGAGGACGGGATCGTCCGGCTGCCGTCCGGTGCGCAGTGGCAGAAGGTCGACAAGGACGGTTCGGCGCCGGTCTATCCGGGCTGACAACGCGCGGACCTGCGGCTTCCCGGGTTTCTCCGCGTGTCCCGCGGTTATCCACAGGCGGTTTTCCACAGGGGTGGCACCCCGGCGGCGGCCCGGGCACAGTGGTGGTCATGCGGAGGTGGTGGCAGGACCTCACCGACCTGGTGCTGCCGGCCGACTGCGCGGGTTGCGGGGCACCTCGTAC
>NZ_JACBWZ010000774.1 GCF_013870595.1 Streptomyces sp. WELS2
GCGGCGAAGGGCACGGCCCGGGTCCACCTGCTCACGGTGGACCTGGCCAACCCGCACGTCCGCGTCGGCCTGCTGTACCCGGGCACGGTCGCGGCCCGGGCGACGGTCTCCCGGCTGGCGGACTCCGCCGGGGCGGTCGCCGGGGTGAACGGCGACTTCTTCCACATCACCGAGACCCAGCACCCCGGCGTGGAGGCCACCGGGGCGCCGGTCGGACCGGCCGTGGCGGACGGGCAGGTGCTCAAGGCGGCGGTGCCGAAGGGCCAGCGGTTCGGGCCCGCGCTGCCCCCGGGCACCGACACCCGGGAGGTGCTCGGCGTGGGCACCGACCGGCGGGCCCGTCTGGACCGCCTCTCCCTCACCGGCTCGGTCGGCACACCCCAGGGCACGCTGCCCTTGAAGGGCCTCAACCAGTACGCGCTCCCGGTGGACTCGGTCGGCGCCTTCACCGCGCGCTGGGGCGGCGCCTCCCGCGAGCGCGCCGTCTGCGGCACCGACACCCAGCGCTCGGCGCCGTGCAGCGAGGACACCTACGAGGTGAAGGTGCGCGACGGCAAGGTGGTCTCCGCCTCCGGCACCCCGGGCGGCGGCACGATCCCCGCGGACACCACGGTCCTGGTGGGCCGCGAGGAGGGCGCGCGGAAGCTGCGCGAGCTGTCGGTCGGCGACCCGGTGCGGGTCACGCACGCCCTGACGGCGGCCTCGTCCGACGTGCCGTACGCCTTCGCGATCGGCGGCTTCCCCGTCGTCCGCGACGGCGCCCCGCTGTCCGGGCTGGACGACGAGACGTCGGCGGTGCGCACGGCCGTGGGTGTCAAGGGCGGCGGGCGGCAGCTGCTGCTCCTGGCGCTGGACGGGGCGGCGGCGTACCGCTCGGGGCTGACCGTCCACGAGGAGGCGGACGTCCTGCGGTCGCTCGGGGCCTCCGACGCCTTCAACCTGGACGGCGGCGGCTCGACCGAGATGGTGACCCGCGAGACGGACGACAGCGCCGTGACCGTGCGCAACCACCCGAGCGGCGGCGCCGAGCGCCCCGTGCCCAACGGCGTCGGCGTCTTCTCGGCCGGCTGAACGCCGGCCGCGTCACGGCCGCAGGCTGCTCACCAGGTCGGCCGTCGCGGTGAGCCCGCTGTGGATGGTGGGCGCCATGCTCGTGCAGGCCATGTAGAAGCCGAACAGCATGCAGACCAGGCCGTGCGAGACCTTCAGCGCACCACTGCGCATGAAGATCACGACCAGGACCAGGAGCAGCAGCACCACCGAGATGGAAATCGCCATCGGAACCTCCTCCGCCACGCCTCATGTGCGGCGTTTCGGGCGCAAGTGTGACGTAGCGGAGGGTTCGTCCGGGCGGCTGACACGTCCGCCGATCGTGTGGTCTTACGCCGGGGCGTGGGCGTCGAGGAAGGTCTCCAGCCCGGCGAGGTCGTCGGTGTTGAGGTGGTCGACCCCGGCGGCCAGCAGCTCGGTCCACACCGCGTCCCGGGCCGGGCCGGCGGTGTCGGGAGTGGCCCAGAACCGGACCCGCTGTCCGCGCGCGTGGGCGGCGGCGGTGATGTCCCGCAGCTTGCGCCGCTCGGCGTCCGGAAAGGCCCCGGTGCCCGTCCAGGTGAAGTTCTGCGTCCAGTTGTCGCTGACGAGCGGGGCGAAGGTGGCCGGGGCGGAGCCGGTCAGGTCGGTGAGCCGGCCGTCGTAGAAGGCGTGCCGCTCGGTCTGCTCGGCCATCGGGGTACGGGCCGCCCGGTCGCCGGAGACGACGGCGGTGACCGGGCCGGGGTGGACGCGGCCGTGCGCGTACCGGGTGAACAGGTGCGGGTGGCGGCGCAGATGGCGGTCGAGTTCGAGGTAGGTCGCGGCGCCCTCGGTCTTGATGTCGACGAGGAGTTGCAGCGGCCGGTGCGCGCCGCGGTACACCGCGCCGTGGTGGGCGGCGACGAGGGCGGCGAGCGGTTCCAGGTAGAGGGATTCCAGGGTGCGGGACGGGTCGAGGTCGGACGCCTCGTGACCGACGAGGAGCTGGTCGCCGACGAGGAAGACGTCGGCTTCGACGCTGCCGAAGCGGTGGTCGAGGGCGTCGAGCAGCGGGCGTGGGTGCGCGTAGTCGTTGTGGGCGTGGGCCCGCCACAGCGGGCGGGGCCGGCGCCGGCGTCACCGGCCGGCGCGTCGCTCGCGATCCGTACGCCACTCGCGGGCAGCGCGTCGCTCGCGGCCAGTGCCTCGCTCGTCGGCCGGGCGACGGTGCCCACGAGGGCGGCGCCGAGGGTGGTGAGGGCTCCGCGACGGGTGGTGAGGGTCATGCACTGCCTCCCTGGGGTGATGGGGACCGGGGAGAGTATGCGTGCGGGTGCGCCTCGACAGACCCGTCGCGGCGGTGAGTTGGCGTGCTGTTCACTTCCGTCGTACGGAAGGCCCGCCCCGGGTGGGGCGGGCTTCACCGGACGGAGGGGTCAGGGGGCCTGGAGGTCGACCAGTCCGGCCAGGGCCTCGCGGTGGGCGCCCGCCGTGCCGTAGGCGATCGAGTCCGCCTTGGCCCGCTTCAGGTACAGGTGGACCGGGTGTTCCCAGGTCATGCCGATCCCGCCGTGCAGTTGCAGCGCCTCCTCGGTGGCGCGTACGGCGACGGGAGCGGCGTAGGCCTGGGCTACGGCCACCGTGACGTCCGTGTCCCCGCCCGAGGAGAGGGCGTCGGCGGCGGCGCGGGCGGCGGCTCTCAGGTGGACCACCTCCAGCCACAGCCGGGCCAGCCGGTGCTTGAGCGCCTGGAAGCCGCCGACCGGCCGGTTGAACTGCTTGCGCTCCTTCAGATAGCGGACGGTCTCCGTCAACGCCCAGTCGGCCACGCCCAGTTGCTCGGAAGCGAGCAGTCCGGCC
>NZ_JACBWZ010000775.1 GCF_013870595.1 Streptomyces sp. WELS2
CACAGGGGCTGGGCCCGCTGCAGTCCGGTGATGGTCTCCGGGGCGGCGAGCACGTAGCCGATGCGCAGGCCGGCCAGGCCCCAGGTCTTGGTCAGGCTGCGCAGCACGACCAGGCCGGGGACGTCGGTACGGTCCGCCAGGGCCTCCCGCTCGCCCGGCACCGCGTCCATGAACGCCTCGTCCACCACCAGCGTCCGGCCGGGGCGGGCCAGACCGGCGACCGTCCGCGCCGGGTGCAGCACCGACGTCGGGTTGGTGGGGTTGCCGATCACCACCAGGTCGGCGTCCTCCGGGACGGCCGACGGGTCCAGCCGGAACCCGTCCCGCTCCCGCAGCAGCACCCGGTCCACGGTGTGCCCGGCGTCCCGCAGTGCCGCCTCCGGCTCCGTGAACTGCGGGTGCACCACCACCGGCCGGCGCACCTTCAGCGCGCGGGCCAGCAGCACGAACGCCTCCGCGGCCCCCGCCGTCAGCAGCACCCGCTCCACCGGCAGCCCGTGCCGCGCGGCCACCGCCGCCCGCGCGGCCCGCCCGTCCGGGTAGGCCGCGAGGGACGACAGCGAACCGGCGATCTCCTCCCGCAGCCAGGAGGGGGGCGTGTCCGCCCGGACGTTGACGGCGAGGTCCACCAGCCCGGCCCCGCCGTCCCGTACCTCGGCGTCCCCGTGGTGCCGCAGATCGTGTTCCGGGCCGCCGCTCGGCTCAGTGCGCATGGCTGTGCGAGTGGCCCCCGTGGTGGTGGTGACCGTGCCCGTGGTGGTGGCCGTCGTCGTCCGGGTGGAAGTGCGGCTGCTGCGGCAGCCCCACCTTGTCCTCGAACCCCGGCAGTGCGATCCGGTACACGCACGAGTCGCAGTTCATCCGCAGGTCGCCCTTGACGGCCTCCTCGTACCGCTCCATCACCAGGTCCAGCAGCTCCGGCTCGGGCCCGATGACATCGGCCGACCGCACGTCCAGCCCCGGGTGCTCCGCCGCCCAGTCCTCGGTCTGCCGCCGCACCCGGTCCGGCAGGATGCCGGTGAACAGGAAGTACGGCAGGACCACGATCCGCTTCGCGCCCAGCGCCGCGCACCGGTCGAGGCCGCTCGGCACGTCCGGCGCCGCCAGCGACACGAACGCCGTCTCCACCCCGGCGTACCCGCGGCCCTCCCACAGCAGCCGCGCCGCCTTGAACACCTCGGCGTTGGCGTCGGGGTCGGTGGAACCGCGCCCGACCAGCAGCACGGTCACCTCCGCCCGGTCCGTGCCGTCCAGCACCTCCTCCAGCCGCCGCTCCAGCACGCCCAGCAGCGCCGGGTGCGGGCCCAGCGGGCGGCCGTAGGTGTACGAGATGCCCGGGTGCCGCTCCTTCTCGCGGGCCAGCGCGGCCGGGATGTCACCCTTGGCGTGCCCGGCGGACACCAGCATCAGCGGCACCGCGGCGAACCGGCGCACCCCCTGCCCGACCAGTTCGGCGACTGCCTCGCCGAGCGGCGGCGGGGACAGTTCGATGAAGCCGCCGGCGACGGGCAGACCGGGGTGGCGGCGCCCCAGTTCCCGGACGAAGTCGCGGAACGCCTCGGCACCGGCGTCGTCACGGGTGCCGTGTCCGGCGATGAGCAGGGCGGGCGGGGTGGTCACGAGATCTCCTCGGAGTGTGAAACGGGGTGGTACAGCAGGGCGTTGAGCGCGGCGGACGCGACCGCCGACCCGCCCTTCTCGGACACGTTGCTCACCGCGGGCAGTCCGCTCTCCCGCAGCGCGGCCTTGGACTCGACCGCCCCGACGAAACCGACGGGCAGTCCGATGACGAGGGCCGGGCCGGCGTCCAGGGTCAGCAGCTCCTCCAGCGCGGTCGGCGCGTTGCCGATCACCCAGAGGGCACCGGGACCGACCTGCTCGTAGGCGAGCCGGATCGCGTGCGCCGACCGGGTCAGCCCCGGCCCGGCCACGGCGTCCCTCAGCCGGCAGACGGTCTCCCGCCGGGTGATACCGGCGGCCACCATCTCCACGTCCACGACCACCGGCGCCCCGGCGTGCAGCGCGGCGTGCGCCCGCACCAGGTCCTCCTCGGCCATGACGAGATCGGTCGCGTACTCGAGGTCGGCGGCGGAGTGGATGACCCGCTCCACCACCGCCCGGGTCAGCGGCGGGAAGTGCGAGGTGTCCAGGCGGGCGCGCAGCCGCCGGTAGGACTCCCGCTCGATCGGATGGACGACACGGTTCACTTCGGCTCCTCCCGCGATGCCTGCCAGCGGTAACCGCGCGGGGTCACCATGCGCCCCGCGATGATCCGGGTGGCCGTGTTGCCGACGGTGACGACCGTCATCATGTCGACGCTCGCCGGATCCAGTTCGGCCAGCGTGGTGACCCGGCTCGACTCGTCCGGCCGGGACGCGTTGCGCACGACACCGACCGGCGTGGCCGGCTCCCGGTGCCCGGCGAGGATCGCCAGCGCCTTGGGCAGCTGCCAGTCCCGGCCCCGCGAACGCGGGTTGTAGAAGGTGACCACCAGATCCGCCTCCGCCGCCGCACGCACCCGCCGCTCGATGACCTCCCACGGTGTGTGCAGGTCGGACAGGCTGATCGACACATGGTCGTGGCCCAGCGGCGCGCCCAGGATCGCCCCGGCGGCCAGCGCCGCCGTCACCCCCGGCACCCCGACCACGTCGATGTCGTCCGACGCCTCCGCGAGCGCCGGGGACGCCATGGCGTACACGCCCGCGTCCCCGCTGCCGATCAGCGCCACCGCGTGCCCCGCGCGGGCCTGGGCGACCGCCGTCCGCGCCCGCTCCTCCTCCGCGCCGAGCCCGGACTCGAGCACCCGGGTCCCCGGCCGCAGCAGATCCCGGATCTGGTCCACGTACTGGTCCAGACCCACCACCACCGAG
>NZ_JACBWZ010000776.1 GCF_013870595.1 Streptomyces sp. WELS2
GCTCTGGGTCGAGGGCGCCGGCGTCGAGGAGAGCGTGCCGGACCCGCTGCCGGGTCAGGTCGCCGAACTGGTCAAGGAGTACAAGGCGCTCGCCACCAGCTGGCTGCGCAAGCGCGGCGCCTGGCAGGTCGTGGACCGCGTCCAGGCCATCGACGACGTCTCCGCGCTCGCCGACAACTCCGGCTACTCGCCCTTCCTGTCCACCGAGCAGAAGGTCGAACTGCTGGAGACCGCCGATCCGGTGGCCCGCCTCCGCCTCGCCACCCAGCAGCTGCGCGACCACCTCGCCGAGCAGGAGGTGGCCGAGACGATCGCCAAGGACGTCCAGGAAGGCGTCGACAAGCAGCAGCGCGAGTTCCTGCTGCGCCGCCAGCTGGAGGCCGTCCGCAAGGAGCTGCGCGAGCTCAACGGGGAGAAGGAGGGCGAGGAGTCCGACGACTACCGTGCCCGCGTGGAGGCCGCCGACCTGCCGGAGAAGGTCCGCGAGGCCGCCCTGAAGGAGGTCGACAAGCTGGAGCGCGCCTCCGACCAGTCGCCCGAGGGCTCCTGGATCCGCACCTGGCTGGACACCGTCCTGGAGATGCCGTGGACCGAGCGCACCGATGACAGCGCCTCCGCGTACGACATCCGGGGCGCCAAGGCCGTGCTCGACGCCGAGCACGCGGGCCTGGAGGACGTCAAGGAACGCATCACCGAGTACCTGGCCGTGCGCAAGCGGCGCGCCGAGCGGGGCCTGGGCGTCGTCGGCGGGCGGCGCGGCGGCGCGGTGCTGGCCCTCGTCGGCCCGCCCGGCGTCGGCAAGACCAGCCTCGGCGAGTCCGTCGCGCACGCGATGGGCCGCAAGTTCGTCCGGGTCGCCCTCGGCGGCGTCCGCGACGAGGCCGAGATCCGCGGCCACCGCCGTACGTACGTCGGCGCGCTGCCCGGCCGGATCGTGCGCGCCATCAAGGAGGCCGGGTCGATGAACCCGGTGATCCTGCTGGACGAGATCGACAAGGTGGGCTCCGACTTCCGGGGCGACCCGGCCGCCGCCCTGCTCGAAGTCCTCGACCCGGCGCAGAACCACACCTTCCGCGACCACTACCTGGAGGTCGAGCTGGACCTCTCCGACGTGGTCTTCCTCGCCACCGCCAACGTCCTGGAGGCCATCCCGGAGGCCCTCGCCGACCGGATGGAGATCGTCCGGCTGGACGGCTACACCGAGGACGAGAAGGTCGTCATCGCCCGTGACCACCTGCTCCCGCGCCAGCTGGAGCGGG
This sequence comes from Streptomyces sp. WELS2, assembly GCF_013870595.1. Lineage (GTDB taxonomy): Bacteria > Actinomycetota > Actinomycetes > Streptomycetales > Streptomycetaceae > Streptomyces. The sequence continues at coordinate 1,260 of NZ_JACBWZ010000776.1, forward strand.
CCGGCCTGAACCGGGAAGAGGTCACCCTGGAGGAGAGCGCCCTGCGCAAGCTGGCCGGCGAGTACACGCGCGAGGCGGGCGTGCGCACGCTGGAGCGCTCGATCGCGCGGCTGCTCCGCAAGATCGCCGCCCAGCACGAACTGGGCGAGCGGGAGCTGCCGTTCACCGTCACCGACGGTGATCTGCGCGACCTGATCGGCCGGCCGCACCACGTGCCCGAGTCCGCCCAGGACCCGGCCGAGCGCCGTACGGCGGTGCCCGGTGTGGCGACCGGTCTCGCGGTCACCGGCGCCGGCGGCGACGTGCTCTACGTGGAGGCGTCCCTGGCCGACCCGGAGACGGGCGCGGCGGGCCTGACCCTGACCGGCCAGCTGGGTGACGTGATGAAGGAGTCGGCGCGGATCGCGCTGAGCTTCCTGCGCAGCCACGGCGCCGAACTGGAGCTGCCGGTGGCCGACCTGAAGGACCGGGGCGTGCACATCCACTTCCCGGCGGGCGCGGTGCCCAAGGACGGCCCGAGCGCGGGCATCACGATGACCACGGCCCTCGCCTCGCTGCTGTCGGGCCGGCTGGTCCGCACGGACGTGGCGATGACCGGCGAGGTCTCGCTGACCGGCCGTGTCCTGCCCATCGGCGGCGTGAAGCAGAAGCTGCTCGCCGCCCACCGCGCCGGGGTGACCACCGTGATCATCCCCAAGCGCAACGAGCCCGACCTGGACGACGTGCCGGCCGAGGTGCTGGACAAGCTCGACGTCCACACCGTGACCGATGTCCGACAGGTCCTGGAGCTGGCGCTCGCGCCGGCCGCGGACGGCGTGGAGCCGTCGGTTCCCGTGGCGGCGTGACGGGCGCCACGGGAAGGGCGAGGCCCGGGTCCCGTGAGGGAGGCCCGGGCCTCGGCCGCTTCCCGGAGCGTGCTCAGAGCGCGGCCGGGGTCTGCTCCGCCCACACCGTCTTGCCGGTCCGCTCGTGCCGGGTGCCCCAGCGCTCGGCGATCTGCGCGACCAGCAGCAGCCCCCGGCCGCCCTCGTCGAAGATCCGGGCCCGGCGCATGTGCGGGGTGCTGCCGCTGGCGTCGTAGACTTCGCAGATCAGGCTGGAGCCCGGGCGCAGCAGCCGGAGCCGGACGGGCGGGCGGCCGTAGCGGATGGCGTTGGTGACCAGTTCGCTGACGATCAGCTCGGTGGTGAACGCGGCCTCCTCGAGGTCCCAGGCGGACAGCTGTTCCTCCACGTACCGGCGGGCCAGGGAGACGACGGTCGGGTCGTGGTCCAGCTCCCAGCAGGCCACCCGGTCCTCGGGCAGGGCCCGGGTACGGGCCAGCAGCAGGGAGAGGCGGTCGCCCGGGCGGTGGCCGGACAGCTCGGTGAGGACCCGGTCGCACACCGAGTCCAGCGACGGCGCCGGACCGTCCGGTGTGCCGTACGCCCCGTCCAGCGCCCGGCCGATGGCCCGGTCGTGGGGCTCGGCCGGGCCGTCCGCGTACAGCGCCAGCAGGCTGCCCTCGGGCAGTTCCGTCTCGACCGCCTCGAAGGGCGGCCCGCCCAGTCCCAGCGGCGGCCCGGATCTTCGACGAGGGCGGCCGGGGGCTGCTGCTGGTCGCGCAGAT
>NZ_JACBWZ010000777.1 GCF_013870595.1 Streptomyces sp. WELS2
CCGGGTGATCGCCCAGAACATGACCACCTCCGCCGTCTGCCCGGCCCTGCTGCTGCTCTCCCAGGGCTACGGCCGCCCCGCCTACGTCGACCTCGCCCTGCTGCTCGCCCTGCTCGGCCCGATCGGCACGCTGGTCTTCGCGCGGCTGCTCTCCGACGAGCTGTCCGGAGGGCGCCCGGGCGCCTGGGGGCTGACCTGGACCGCGGCGGGAGCAGGCGCGGTCGTCGTGATCGCGCTGTGCGTGGCCGTCGGCCCCGGCCGCGCCCTGGTGAAACTGCTGGTGATCGGCGTCCTGTTGATCGGCGGCAACGTCATCGCCTCCCGGGCGCTGGCCGGTGGGTTCCGGGGGGTGCGGGGTGGCTGACCCGCTGATCGTCGTCGCCCTGCTGCTCGTCGCCGCCTCCGCCACCGCGGCCGTGGCCCAGCGCGACCCCGCCCGCCAGGCGCTGGTGCTGTCCTTCATGGGCGTGCTGCTGGCCGCGCTGTTCACCGTGCTCCAGGCCCCGGACGTGGGCCTGTCACAGCTCGCCGTCGGCTCGGCCCTCACCCCGCTGCTGATCATGCTCTCGGTGCGCAAGGTCAGACGACGGGGCCGCGCGAAAAAGGAGACGAAGTGAACCGGCTGCGGCTGTGGTTGCTGGCCGTGGGCGGCGCCGGGCTCGCCGCCCTGCTCGTCGCCGCCTGCCTCGAACTGCCCCGCTTCGGCGGCCGGCGCCACCCCTACGGAGACCGGGCCGTCCACGCCTCCCTCCTGCGGCACACCGCCAACACCGTCGCCTCCGTCAACTTCGACCAGCGTGCCTACGACACCCTCGGCGAGATGAGCATCCTGTTCGCCGCCGTCCTCGGCTGCGTGGTGCTGCTGCGCCAGGCCCGCGACGAGCACCGCGCCCGGCCCGAACCCGCCGAGGTGGCCCGCCCGGTCCGCCGCTACGCCCTGCTCGTGCTGCCCGTCGCCCTGGTCACCGGCCTCTACGTCATCGCCCACGGCCAGCTCAGCCCCGGCGGCGGCTTCCAGGGCGGGGTCGTCGCCGCGACCGCCCTGCACCTGCTCTACCTCGGCGCCGACTACGGCGCGCTGGAACGCGTCCGCCCGCTCGGCGTCTACGAGACCACCGACGCGCTCGCCACCGGCGCCTATCTCGTCCTGGGCCTCGCCCCGGTGCTGGCCGGCACCGCCTTCCTGGCCAACACGCTGCTGCCGTACGGCACGTTCAACACGCTGTCCTCCGGCGGCGCCGTCCCGCTGCTGAACGCGGCCATCGGCATGGAGGTGGCGAGCGCGGCCGTCGTGCTGCTCGCCCACTTCCTGGACCAGGCCGTCGAGATCGAGGAGGAGCACGGCAGTTGAACACCGCGGACCGATCCGAAAGGCGCACCCCGTGACGCACGTCCTGCCGTACCTGGTGGCCGCCTACCTCTTCCTGACCGGCTGCTACGGCCTCGCCACCAGCCGCAACCTCATCCATGCCGTGGGCTGCCTCGCGGTGTGCCAGTCCGCCACCTACGTCCTGCTGCTCGCCGTCGGCTACCGCGACGGCGGCACCGCACCCGTCTTCTCCGACCTCCGGCCCGGCTCCCGCCCGGTGGTCGACCCGGTGGTGCAGGCCCTCACCCTCACCGACATCGTCGTGGGCGCCACCGTCACCGCGCTGCTGCTCGCCCTCGTGCTGCAGATCGCCAAGCGGCACGGCACGGTCGACCCCGACGAACTGCGGGAGCTGCGCGGCTGATGCGCCATCTGCTCCCGCTGCTCGTCGCCCTCCCGCTGCTCGGCGCGGCCCTGCTGGTGGCCACCGGCCGCCGGCTGCCCCGGATCGCCGTCGAGATCACCGGCTTCACGGTCTCCGGAGGCACCACCGCCCTCGCCCTCGTCCTGCTGCCGAATGCCGCCCCGACGATGACCGAATGGGTCGGCGCCTGGCCGCCCGCCGGCCGGGAGAGCGTCGGCATCGTCGTCGTCGGGGACGGCCCGGCCCTCGGCATGGCCACGCTGGCCTCGGTGCTCACGCTCGCCGCCCTCGCCTACTCCTGGCGCTACTTCGACGCGCCCCCGCACAACCACACCGGCGCGTTCACCGCGCTGATGCTGGTCTTCCAGGGCGCCATGTGCGGATTCGCCCTCGCCGGCGACCTGTTCAACGCGTTCGTGTTCTTCGAGCTGATGAGCGTGGTGGCGTACGCCCTGACCGGCTACCGCATCGACGAGGCCAAGGCCGTCCAGGGCGCCCTCACCTTCGGCATCGTCAACTCCCTGGGCGCGTACGCCCTGCTGACGGGCATCGCCCTGCTGTACGCCCGTACCGGCGAACTGGCCATGGCGAGGATCGGCCACGGCCTCGATACGACCGGACCCGGCGGACCGGACGCGCTGGTGCTGGCCTCCTTCGTGCTGGTGCTCACCGGGCTGCTGGTCAAGGCGGCGGCCGTGCCCTTCCACTTCTGGCTGCCCGACGCGCACGCCGTCGCCCCCACCCCGGTCTGCATGCTGCTGTCCGGCGTCATGGTCGAGCTCGGCGCCTACGGCGTGTGGCGGGTGTACGGCACCGTCTTCGCCGGACCCGGCGGCATCCCCGCCGCCGACCTGACCCGGGCGCTGGTGACGCTCGGCGCCCTCACCGCCGTGACCGGCGCCGTCATGTGCTGGTACCAGCGGCACATCAAACGCCTCCTCGCCTACTCCACCGTCGCCCACACCGGACTGTTCCTCGTCGGCCTCGGCGTGCTCACCCCCGAGGCGGACGGCGGCGTCGCCCTGTACCTCCTCGGGCACGCCGGGGTGAAGGCCGCCCTGTTCGCCTGCGCGGGCGCCCTGCTGGACCGGTTCGGCAGCGTCGACGAATACTCCCTGCACGGCCGGGGC
>NZ_JACBWZ010000778.1 GCF_013870595.1 Streptomyces sp. WELS2
GCGCCGGTCAGGGCCGTCTTCCCCAGCCTGATCCAGCGCTCGTCGTCGCTGCCGAGGGTCCCGTCCCGGACGGTCAGGGAGCCGTCGAGGGAGTACAGCAGCTGGGTGGAGGCCGCGCCCGCCACGCCGTTCCAGGCCACGGTGTCCCGGTCGATCCACACCGCCTTGGAGGTGGTGAGGTCGAGGGCGGCGGCGGTGCCGGCCGGTTGCGGCAGCAGGTGCTTCTCCTGGCCGCTCACCAGCCACACCTCGTGGCCGTCGGCCTTGAGGTCCAGGTTCTGGTCGGCCGGGAGGTCCTTCTCGTCGCCCTTGTGGATGATGTAGCCGAGGTTGGTGGCACCCTCGGTGAGGGGCACCTCGAAGACCGCGCCATAGGCATCAGTGTTCACCGGCTTCAGCGGCCGCGACCAGTCGGTGGGGTGCGCGGCGCCCGTCCAGACGTGCAGGCCCCAGCCGTCGTAGTCCCCGTCGGCACGGTGGTAGTGCAGGACGGCCTTCGTCGTGTCCTGGGCGGGGTAGTCCGGCCGCTCGGTGCGTACGTCGGCCCTGCCCTGCTCTATCCACACCTCGCCGGTGCGGGTGACGTCGATGGACCGGTCGGCGGACACGTCCTTGTCACCGTCCTTGTCGACGACCAGGAAGCCGACGTTCGTGGCGCCCGGCCTGAGCTTGACGTAGGCGAAGGCGCCGTAGGCGTCCCGGCCGACGAAGGGGTGGCCGGCCGGCCAGGTGGTGGCCTCGCCGTCGGCCAGGTCGCCCCAGGCGTACAGGCCCCAGTCGGCGTAATCGCCGTCGGCGCGCTTGTAGTGGACGATCGCGTAGTCCCGGGAGGAGGCCCTGGGGACCTCGGGCGCGGGCGGGGTGCCGCTGGTGCTCGCGGCGGTGGCGCTCGCGGTGCGCCCGGCCCGGTCCACCACGACGGCCTTGTAGCGCAGGGCGGTCCCGGCGGGCACCTCGGTGCCGAGGGTCTGGGTGACCTTGTAGGGGGCGTGGTCGGCGGAGCCGAGTGTCCGCCACGGTCCGTCGCCCACCTGGGCGGCGAAGACGACGCGGTCGAGCTGTCCGCCGGTGACGTCCGCGCTCGGCTCCACGGTGCCGGTGGCGCCGGGGGCGGGGGCCGTCAGGGTGAGGGACGGCTTGGTGGCGGGGGCGGCGGGCTTGCCGGCCGCCTTGTAGACGACGGCGGACTCGGCCGGGACGGTGACGGTGACCTTCCGGTCGCCGTCGGAGCGCACCGAGCCGGTGGCGCCGTGGATCCCGCGGTACGTCATGTCCGCCGACCCGGTCCCGAAGGTCGCCGTCTTCTCCGACCCGGTGTTGTTGAAGGCGACGACGTACTCCTGGCCGGACGCGGCGTCGGTGCGGGTGAAGGCGTAGATCCCGGGGCCGTCGGCCGCGTACCGCTCGGTCTGCACGCCGTCGGTCAGGGCCGGGTTCGCCTTGCGGAGCCGGGCGAGGTCCGCGATCTGCCGGTACAGCGGGGCGTGGGTGTCGTAGGCGGCGCTCGCGTGGGTGCGGTCGGTGCCGATCTCGTCGTCGTCCAGGTAGTCGGCGACCTTGGAGGCGAACATGGTCTGGCGGGCGTCCTTGTCGCCGCCGGTACCGGTGAAGCCCTGCTCGTCGCCGTAGTAGACGACGGGATTGCCCCGGCTGAGGAACATCAGCTCGTTGGCCAGCCGGTCCTTGGCCAGGATCTCGGCGTCGGTGGCGTTCGGGTCGTCCTGCTTCAGGAAGGTCCCGATGCGGCCCATGTCGTGGTTGCCGAGGAAGGTGACCTGTTCGTAGGCGTTGGCCTTGTCGGTCGTGTACTTGTAGTCGGCGCCGAAGACGGCCGCCAGCTCGCGGGCGCTCGCGCCCTGGGAGGCGTAGGCGCGGGCCGCGTCCTGGAAGGGGAAGTCGAGGGTGGCGTCGAGCCGGCCCCGGGTGACGTAGGGGGCGGTGACGGAGGGGTCGGCGGAGTAGACCTCGCCGAACATGAAGAAGTTCTTCCGGCCGCGCTCGGCCGCGTAACGGTCCAGCGCGGTGGCCCACTGGGTCCAGAACTCCATGTTCACGTGCTTGACGGTGTCGATCCGGAAGCCGTCGACGGCGAAGTCCCGCACCCAGCGCTGGTAGATCCGCTCCATGCCGTGGACGACCTCGGGGCGCTCGGTCCACAGGTCGTCCAGGCCGGAGAAGTCGCCGTAGGTGGTGGACTCGCCGGTGTACGTGGAGTCGCCCCGGTCGTGGTACATCGCCGGGTCGTTGAGCCAGGCCGGAACCTTCGCCTGACCGGTCGCCCTGGGGGTGTACGGGAAGGAGCCGGTGCCGACGGGCGGGAACTTCCTCGTGCCGTCTGCGTAGTCGGCGTCGTCGAAGGGGCGGCCGTCCTTGGTGAGGTAGGGGAAGGCGCCCTTGGAGAGGTAGTCGTAGGACTTCTCGTCGTAGTCGACGACGTCGGCGGTGTGGTTGGTGATGACGTCGAAGAAGACCTTCATGCCCTTGGCGTGGGCCTTGGAGATGAGGTTCTTCAGGTCCTGGTTGGTGCCGAAGTGCGGGTCGACCTGGGTGAAGTCGGTGATCCAGTACCCGTGGTAGCCCGCCGAGACGTTGTCGCCGGTGCCCTGCACCGGGCGGTTCTTGAAGATCGGCGCCAGCCAGATGGCCGTGGTGCCGAGCCCCTTGATGTAGTCCAGCTTCCCGGTCAGGCCCTTGAGGTCGCCGCCCTGGTAGAAGCCCTTATCGGTGGGGTCGTAGCCGGTGTCGAGGCGGGAGCCGGTCAGGCCGCCGCGGTCGTTGGACGGGTCGCCGTTCGCGAAGCGGTCCGGCAGGACGAAGTAGAACTGCTCGCGGGTGTCGTCGTGCCGGG
>NZ_JACBWZ010000779.1 GCF_013870595.1 Streptomyces sp. WELS2
GGCCGCCGAATACCGGCCAGGGCGGGCCCGGAACACGTCGGCAGACTGGCCGGAAAGACATGGTGACAGTGGTTCAGTAGTGAACATACTCGACTGTGCGGGCTTCACTTCCAGCGAGGCCCCGATCACGCACCGCACACGAGCCGCAGCGAGAGCGAGGCCGGCCCGCAGGCGGACGACGCGACGGGGGAGTGCGCATGCACGACGAGTTCCTGTGCCATGTCACCGCGTACGGCACCTGCGGCGGACAGCGCATCGGAGTACCGCTCGGCACCTACCGGGCCCCCACGCTCGCGCTCGCCCTGTGGTGGCTGCGCGACCGGGCGAACTGGATCGCCGACCGGCTCGACCCCCGCCCGGAGGCCGCGCACTTCCCGCCGGGCGCGCTGGTCCCCGTCGCGGACACCGTGACGGACGTGCCGACCGTCCTGCGCGCCTGGTGCGGTGACCCGGACCGGCAGGAACTGGTCGCCGACGAGCTGGCCGCGGGCAGGCTGGTGCGGATCGCGACCGGCGACGACACCACCGAGTACGAGCTGCTCGCGGAATCCGTCGACGCGGTGCGCATGCAGCGGACCATACCGGCGCTGGTCGCCCCCGTCGCCTGACCGTCGCGCGGGACCCCGCCGTGACCGGTGCGCCCGTGCGCGGTCGGCGAACACATCGGAGGGACTGCCGGGCCGGGCTCGGGGTACGAGGACTGGAGCGACGGCGACCGGCCGCACCGGGCCTTTGGCGAGAGAGAACGGCATGACCGAGCACCTGGGCGGGGAAGTGATACCGACTGGCTTCGACGTACCCGTGGAGCCGCTGCGGCGCGCGGCACACTACACCGGCGCGCCCGGCTGCATCGCCGAGGCGCGCGCCTTCGCCGGCCGGTTCCTCGAGCAGCTGCGGACGGAGTGGTGCGCCGGGGTCGACGACCGCGCCGACGGCGAGCTGCTGCTGGTGGTGAGCGAACTGGTCACCAACGCCGACCAGCACAGCAACGGCCCCTACATCCTGGAGCTGGAGGGCACGGCCGACTCGGTCGTGGTGTCCGTGTACGACAGCAGCACGGCCCTGCCCCGCCGTTTCCCGAAGAACCCCGAGCGCGTCGGACGGCACGGACTGGAGATCGTGCACGCGCTGACCACCGAGGTCACAGTGGAACGCGTTCCCGTGGGCAAGCGGGTACGGGCCGTCTTCCCCTTGAGCCGCTGACTCCCACCGACGACCGGGGCCGGCCGCGACCCGGACCGGTGTCTCCACGGCACGCCGACCCCCGCGGACCGCACTGCGCCGATGCGCCGAGCCCCTGCCGCGGCATCCGGCCCACGGCGGGAACCGGCAGATCCGGCCGGAACCGGACGTGACCAGGTGCCGGCGGACCCGGCCGGACGATGACCGGGTCCCCGATGTCAGGCGCAGCCCAGTTCGCCGAGCATCCCCTGGCGCAGCCGGGTGATGATCCGCTTGATCAGCCTGGAGACGTGCATCTGGGAGCAGCCCAGCCGCTCCCCGATCTGGGCCTGGGTGGCCTCCTCCACGAACCGCATGTGGATGATCCGCCGGTCGCGTTCGCTCAGTTCCGCCATCAGCGGGGCCAGCGCGTGGAAGTCCTCGACGAGCCGCAGCCCCTCCTCCTCCACGCCGATGAAGTCGGCGAGCACCGCCTCGCCGTCCTCGGGGCCGTCACCGGTGAGCGCGGCGTCCAGGGAGGCGGAGTTGTAGCCGTTCGAGGCCAGCTGGGCCTCGACCACCTCCTTCTCCGGGAGGTTCATCAGCGTGGCCAGCTCCGCCACCGTCGGGTCCCGGTCCAGCCGGCTGGACAGCTCCTCGCGCGCCTTGGCCAGCTCCACCCGCAGCTCCTGGAGCCGGCGCGGCACATGGACCGCCCAGGTGGTGTCCCGGAAGAACCGCTTGATCTCACCGACGATGTACGGCAGGGCGAACGAGGTGAACTCGACCTCGCGCGACAGCTCGAACCGGTCGATGGCCTTGATCAGGCCGATCATGCCGGTCTGGACGATGTCCTCCATGTCGTCGCCGCGGCCCCGGAACCGTCCGGCCGCGAACCGCACGAGCGACATGTTCATCTCGATGAGTGTGTTGCGCGCATATTGGTACTCGTGCGTTCCCTCTTCCAGCTCGGCCAGGCGGCGGAAGAACTGGCGGGACAGCTCGCGGGCGTCGCGCGGGGCGACGGACGCCGGGTCCGTGATCCCAGGCAGTGATCCCTCGCCCGTCCTGTCCTGCTCGGTCTGCTCGACGACCTCGGCTTCCGACCGGATCCCGACGGCGGTGTTCATTACCTCTCCCACGAAAGTCACGGTTCGACGTCTCCCTGTACGGCCTGCGGGTTGGCACCGGGTGGCGCCGGCTCCAGTGTCCAGGCAGCGTCTCCGGCGAGTACCCGCCGGACGGCGGATCATGCCTGCTCGCGGAGCCGCTCACGGCGCGGGTACCCATGGTGACGCATCGCATGCCCCCGCCGCGCCGCACTGGCGAGAAACGGCCGGTCGGGCGCGGTGGGGGCCGGGATTTCCCTCAGGGCGCAACGCCCGGTCCTTGCCCCGGGCGGTACCGCTCCTAGGCTGACGGGATGAGCAACCCGGTGAGCGACGAAGCCCGAGTGATCCCCCTGCGACCCGCGCCGGCCCAGCCAAAGGCGCCGGAGAGCGAGCCCGCCCCCAGGGAGCCCCTGTGGCGTGATCTGGTCGGCGAGGTGCTGCGCCGCGAGCGGCGGGAGCAGCGGCGCACCCTGAAGGACGTGGCCGACGCGGCCCGGATCTCGCTGCCGTATCTGTCGGAGATCGAGCGGGGCCGTAAGGAGGCGTCGTCCGAGGTCCTCGCGGCCGCCG
>NZ_JACBWZ010000078.1 GCF_013870595.1 Streptomyces sp. WELS2
GTTCGGCGGTCTGTGGCCCGGCTTGAAGGGGCTCGGTTTGCAGGGGGTGGCCCGCCTCCCAGGTGGCCAGCAGCGCGGCCGCCCCGGTGTCCGCCATCTGTTCCCCCCGCATCCTGTCGTCTCACCGCGCTTCGCGTCAGGCCGGGTTCAGGAAGGAGGGTTCCTCGGGTTCGGGCACCTCGTAGTCCCGTTCCCAGCCCTCGCACTCGAGTTTCAGCGACTGGATGGCCACCGCGTTGGCGTTGGCGTCGAGTTCGCCGAGGACCTGGTATTCGCTGGGCCAGGTCCGGTACAGCTTGTGCGAGACGGCGACCTGCCCGGCCTCGTCGAGGACCTGGATGACGATGTCCTTGCGGAAGTCGGCGAGGGAGACCTCCGCGCCGAGGCCGGCGCCGACCTGCCAGACCTTGTTGGCCCAGCGGTCGAACTCGGGGTCGTGGGTGACACCGCGCTCCAGGGTGATGCCGTCGAACTCGGAGCGCCCCGGCGACTTGCGCGGGGAGCTGGGGTCGCCGCCGTGGCGGTGCTTGACGACCTCGGTGGTGCGCTTGAGCGGGCTGATCTTGCTGATGCCGGCGACCGTACGACCGTCCCACAGGACCAGGAACTTGAAGTTCTTGTAGGGGTCGAAACGATGGGCGTTTACGGTGAACTCTGCCATCGGATTCCTTCGGCTCTCCGGAATTCCCGCGGGATTACAGCTCGAACTGGCCGGACGTCTGCTGGATCCGCACGATCACGAACTCGGCGGGGCGCACCGGTGCGATGCCGACCAGGACGTTCACGACGCCGTTCGCGACGTCCTCGTCGGTGGTGGTGTCGCTGTCGCACTTGACGAAGTAGGCCTCGCGCGGGGTGCCGCCCTTGAAGGCGCCCTGCCGGAAGAGGGTGTGCAGGTACGAGGAGGCGGCGAGCCGGATCTGCTGCCACAGGTTCTCGTCGTTGGGCTCGAACACCACCCACTGCAGGCCGCGTCGGAGGCTCTCCTCGACGTGCAGGGCGAGCCGTCGTACGGGCACGTACTTCCACTCGCTGTCCCGCGCGTCGGTGCCCTCGAGGGTGCGGGCGCCCCAGACGGCCGGGCCGGTCAGCGGGAACGTGCGCAGGCAGTTGACGCCGAGCGGGTTGAGCAGACCGGTCTCCCGGTCGGTGAGGTCGACGGTGAGGGAGTGCACGCCCGCCAGCCGTGCCTCGGTGCCGGCCGGCGCCTTCCACACGCCGCGCTCGGCGTCGGTGCGCGCGATGACGCCGGCGACGGCGCCGGAGGGCGGGAAGGCGCGCAGCCGTCCGGTGAGCGGGTCGGTGAGCTGGAGGTGCGGGAAGTACAGGGCGGCGTGGTCGCCGCGGACCGCGTCGAAGGCGGCGACGCCGGCGCGTGCCGTGTCGGCGCTGCCCCAGGCGGCGGGGGCGTCGACCAGCAGGAAGATCCGCCGCTCGGCGCACAGCCGCTGGGCGGCCGAGACGACGGTGAGGATGTCCTCGGTCTTCTCGTACGCGGCGAGTTCGGGCAGCACGAGGAGGTTGACGTCGGCCACCTGGCGCAGCGCCTGGATGCCGGTCTTGGCGGCCTCGGAGCCGATCAGGTCGCCGGGGCCGGGTGGCCGGCCGTCCTCGCCGCCGGCCAGCGGGAGGACGGGCGGGTTGACGGATGCCTCCAGGCCGAGGTCGTTGGCGCACTCGCCGACGAAGCGGACGACGTCCTCGGGGTTGGTGGAGCCGGCGACGACCCGCAGGCGGCGGCCGAAGACGGTGACCTCGGTACCGGCGAAGGCGTGCTTGCCGGGGGCGTCGGGCAGGGCGCGCAGCTTGCGTTCGAGCAGCAGCGCCAGCTCGGCGACGGAGCACGGCGCCGCTCCGTCGCAGTCGGGGTCGTAGAGGGTGAACTCCCGCTGCACGTCGCCGATCTTGACGGTCAGGTCGACGGCGAGGTCGGGCAGCCGGTGGCCGAACGGCTTGGAGACGGTGCCGGACGGGTCGGGGCGGCCCTCACCGACCGCGTGGACGCGGATCAGCCGGGAGCCGGCGTTGACGACGGCGGGGGCGTGGCGGTCGCTCGCCGGATCCATCGACAGGCCGGTGAAGCTCTCGCGGACCCGGCCCCGGGCGTCGTGGACGCGCAGGTTGAAGGTGTCGTCGGGGTGGAGGGTGTCGTGGTCGACGGCCAGGCGCAGGCCGTTGCCCCACACACCGGGCTCCTTGGCGTGCACCTCCAGGACGTCGCTGTCGCTGTGTCCCTCGGTGGACTTCAGGGTGACGTGGGCGGCCTTTCCACTGCGGGCCTTGGTGACACGGACGACGACGGCGACGGTGCCGCCGTTGCCGAAGAACTGGTGGACCGCGTAGCCGACCGCACTGCGCGGGCCGAGGCCGCCCAAGCGGCGCTCGAACTCCGCGAAGCTGGTGACGCGCACCGGTTCGTCGAGCGGACCGCGCCGGGTGTGGCCGACGAACGCGGTCACCGACGTGGTCAGGGTCGAGATGGTGCGGGTGCTGCTGGGAAGCTCTTCGACGTAGACGCCGGGATAGGTCGGCTTGGCGGCGCTCACCGAGCTCATCGGCTTTCCCCCTCCTGCCCCTGTCTCGGGCACCGGGCAATGGCACCAAGAGGCAGGCGGCAAAGAGACAGGTTCCGTTCCGGCGCGGCGGACGACCTCACGTAACCGGCCGGTCAACGCTGGGCGTGCACACGCATCGATTTCCCCCGCCAGTTCCCCGACGGCGACCGGCCGGCGGGGCAGGCAACGCTTGTGGCTCCTGATGCTCGTAGACGAATCAACCTTGCGGCACGGGCGGTTGGGCCATCAAGGCGCGTTCCGGCCACCCCAAAGGAAAGTTTTGTGAACGTAAATACCCGGTATTCTCGCATCCCGAGCGCATGTCATCGACAAAAGAGCCGAAGGATCTTCACAGACAATGTCACCGCGATATGACGATCATATTACGGCGCGCCCCGAACCGCGCACGGAAAGATCCGGAATTCCGCCACGCGGGCATTCCGTGGTGGCGGATTCCGATGTTCACAGCGACGCACTCGGAGGGTCGGCCACAGCGTGAGCATCGCCGTCGACGGCGCGCCGGCCCACTGTCTGCCGGGGCTGTCCGCCCCGGGCATCCCCATGGATCACCGGCGCACCGACGCTTCGTTACGGAGGAGATCAATGCCCGCCGGGCTGATAGAGGCGGGTCGTGGTCTCCCTCTCGTAGGACATCCCGGGAGGCATTCTGATGAGTTCGAGCTGCATTCCCCAGGGAGAGAGGAAGTAGACCCAGCTGTCGCCTCTGGTGGACCCGGGTTCCAGGGGCTGCGGCTCGCCCAGTATCCGCACCCCGGGCTGAGCCCTCAGGTACGCGACCGCCTCGTCCATGTCCTCGACGTGGAAGGCCAGATGATGGCCGCCCCAGTCGCTGTTGCGCGGCATCTCCCTGCGCTGGTCGGGAGCGGAGTACTGGAACAGTTCGCAGTTGGTCACCGGGCCGAGCCTGAGCATGGCCAGGTCCATCACCGCCCTCGGGTGGACATCGAGGTACCTCTCCATCCAGTCGCCGCCCGGGAATTCCACCGGCCCGAGACGGTAGGCGAGTTCCGCGCCGAGCACGTCGACGAAGAACGTGACGGCCTGGTCCAGGTCTGGAACGGTGTAGGCGACGTGGTGCACGCCTGACGATCCGGGAATTCCTCGGGTCTTGCCGTACACGGTTTCCTCCGTTGTGCTGTCCGGCCGGCGGGTGGCTGGCGAAAGGGGTGCGGGTGGGTGTGGTCAGGCGAGGGCGGAGAACTCCGCGGGCTGCCGGTAGCGGTCGCCCCACAGGCGCGTGGCGGAGGGGGCCGGTACGTCGATGTGCTCGTCCGCGGTCGCGGCCGTGGCGAAGCGGAGGCTGACGTCGAGGATGTGCAGGGAGAACTCCGCGCCGAGCAGCGGCCGGTCACCCGTCAGGACGGCCCGGGCGAGATCGGCGATGCCCGCGCCGACCGTCAAGTCGTGCGCCTCGTCGTCGTATCCGTGCTCCAGCGGGGGCAGGACGAAGGGCAGCCGCTCGGGCTCGGCCAGGTAGCCGGTGTCCCTGCCGGTCGTCCGCACCCGGCGGCGCAGCGTGACCGGGCTCGACGCCTGCCACACGTCGTCGACGGACAGGACCCCCTGATCGCCCACGACGAGCAGGGACTTGTCGGCGGGCGCCGCCCAGCCGATGGTGAGGCGGCACACCGTCCCGTCGGCGAAGCGCAGTGCGCCGAAGGAGGTCTCGGGCGCCACGTCGGCGACGACGCCCTCCCACTGGTCCGCGAAGGGGGTGACGGTCTGGCCGGACATGCGCACCACGGGACCGAACATGGCCGTCAGCCAGGTGAGCAGGTAACCGGCGTGCTCCAGCACGCAGCCGTTGGCCACCTCCTCACGGTACGGCCAGGGGACGCCGCGCTTGCTGCGCCAGTCGCGGTAGGCCATGAACGCGAGCGGGCCCATGTCGAGCGAGGCGTAGGCGAGCCGCGGTGTGCCCACCGCTCCGTCATGGACGGCACGGATCAGGGTCTGCGCCGACCGGCTGAACACCGTGGCCGGCGCGCTGCACAGCAGCAGCCCTCGCTCCGCGGCGAGCGCCGCGAGTTCCCTCGCTTCCGCCATGTTCGTGGTCATCGGCTTCTCGCAGTACACGTGCTTCCCGGCCGACAGGGCGGCCCGGTTCACCGTGTAGTGCAGGGCGGTCGGTGTGAGGTTCACGACGATCTCCACCTCCGGGTCGGCGAGCACCTCCTCCATGCTTCCGAATAACCGCCCGCCGTACTCCGCGACGAAAGATTTCGCCCGGTCCCCGTCGGGGTCGTAAGCGCCTACGAGGTTGATTTCAGGATAGTTGGGCAACGTGGGGCCGTAGAAGTCGGCCGCATAACCGCAGCCGAGGAAGGCGACGCCTATCCGCTTGCCCTCGCCCATGGAAGTGGGCATTGCTCCTCCGTGTTCCTTGAAATGACGCGCGGAGAGTCCCCGCAGAGGACGTGCGAGAGACAGACAACACGTCCTTCGTTCGTCGACTCAAGGATCGAAAGAGTTTCGGCTGATTCCGCGCTTCTGGCCAAAAAGAAGCAGTTCGCCGCCGTTTACGGGCTGTTTACATGAATTCGCTTGCACCAGCCACGCGATCATGCATTCATTGACGCCGCCCGGCCATTTCCCGGGACCCCTCCCCCGGCCGCCCGGAGCGCCGGACGACCAGACAGGAAAGGCACCGACAGTGTCCCTCACCAAAACGGGAACACCCATACGCACCTCGACCGCCGTGGTCGTGGTGGTCGCGCTGGCGCTGGCGCTGTTCTCCCTGAGCACCGTGGAGACGTTGCCGGTCGGTCTGCTTCCGCTCATCGCCGACGATCTGGGCGTCTCCAGGGCTTCGGCGGGCCGCCTGGTGACCGGGTACGGATTGGTGGTGGCCGTCGCCTCGGTGCCGTTGACCCGCCTGGTCCGCCGGGTGCCGCGCCGTACGCTGCTCTGCGCGCTGCTGGCCTTGTTCGTCGTGGCGAATCTCGTCTCCGCCGCGGCCCCGGGCTACTGGGTACTGCTCGCCGCCCGTGTCACGGTGGCCCTCACCCACTCGGTGTTCTGGTCGGTCATCGCGTCGACCGCCACCGCCCTCTTCGCTCCCGAGGTACGGGGCCGGGTGGTCGCCGGGCTCTTCTCCGGTCTCTCCCTGGCCTCCGTGGTGGGCGTCCCGGCCGGAACGTGGCTGGGGCAGCAGGCCGGTTGGCGGATCCCGTTCCTCGTGATGAGCGGGTTCGGATTCCTCGCCCTCGTCGCGGTCGCCGTCCTGTTGCCGTCCTGGGCCGGCGCGGAGGGTGACGGCACGACCGGCGCCGAACCCAGCCGCCGCCGGTTCCTGGTCCTGATGGCGGCGACCGCCCTGGTGATCTGCGGTGTCTTCACCGGGTACACGTACATCACCGTCTTCCTCACCGACGTGACCGGTCTCCCCCAGTCGGCCGTGGCACCCTTGCTCCTGGGCTCGGGCATCGCCGGTATCGCGGGCACCGCCCTGGCGGGCGCGCGTGTGGACCGCCGTCCTCGCGGGACCATGGTGCTGGCCGTGACCCTGCTGACCGTCACGATGTTCGGCCTGTGCCTGCTGGGCGACCGGACCCTCGCCGCCGTCTGCCTGGTCGCGCTGCTCGGATTCGCCATGTCCGCCATGACGACCGCGCTGCAGAGCAGGATCCTTCACGTGGCCCCCGGAAGCACCGAGATCGCCTCGGCCGTCGGCTCGTCGGTGTTCAACGTCGGCATCGCCGGCGGCTCCCTCGTCGGCGGCCTGCTGCTGTCCACCGGACTCGGGGTGCGGGGCGCGGTGCTCGTCGGCGGTGTGCTCGCGGCCGGCGGCCTGGCCGTGCTGCTGACCGAGTCATGGGTGGTGCGCCAGGGGGAACGAGGGACCGCGGTCCGGGGCGGAGTGTCGGACATGCCGGCGTGACCGTCGGCCAGTCCCTCGTCGGCGGTTCGGCGCCGGTCGGGTGCTCACCCCGCCCGGCGACACGGTGGAGGTTCCCAGTCGGCTGCCGGGGATCGTCACCGGCGGGTCACCGCCCGGCACGGTGCCGCCGGGGACCATCCGGCCGCAGCGGGCATGATCCTGCGGGAGGATGCCGGCCGGGGCGGTGTCACGATGTCAGCGTGACGTGCCGGGCCGTGTCGGTCGTGTCCACACACTCCTGGTACGGATTCGGGTCGCCCTGCTGTTCCTGGCAGCGCCACGCGATGCCGTCCGAGCGCACCACGGTGACCGCTCCGCCCTCCCGCAGCCCGGCCTTGGTGTAGGCACCCGCCACCCGCAGGGCGGCCGGGCAGTCACCGGCGCTGCCGGCCGACACCGCCAGCCCCGTGGTCCCGTCCGTTCCGCAGACCACGCGCGGCGCCTCCGGGCCGCCGGCCTCCGCGGAGACCGCCGTCGGGGCGGACAGCCCCAGCGCGACCAGGCTCACCAGTGTCACTGCCCCCGCTGTTCCCATTCGGCTCATACGCAAATCCCATGATCTCGGTAGTAATCCGCACGACGCTGCCACCGGTCCCAGGAGTGGTCCGTGGACCCCACGGGCCGAGAACCGGGCACCGACCACGATGAGGCCGCCCACCGCACTTCGCCACCCGAACACCCATATGGCCTAACGCTGGTACCGGGTCGCGGTGCGCGGTCCACGGCGGGCAGTCGACGGGCCGGGACGCCCCCGGAGGCGATCGGGCTCGCACGGCGACCCGGGCGGACCTGTCCCCCGGATGCGAGGCCGCGCAGACGAGCGCCGCCACGACTCGGCCGTACGACCCGGACGGGGATCGTACGGCCGAGGGCGGAGGTCGGCGCGGCTCAGGAGACCGTGCACGCCCCGATGACCGGGGCCGCCGAGTTGCCGTTCTTCATCACGGTGAAGCCGAAGCTCGTCGACGCGCCCGCGGCGAGGCTGCCGTTGCCGTTGGGCCGCATGGTCATGACGTTCCCGCTGCCGTCCCAGGTGGGTGAGCCGTTCCAGGTCGCGGACACCTTCTGCGGCGAGGTGACGGTGACCGTCGTGGACCAGCCGCTGATCGGGGAGCTGCCCGCGGTGATGGTCACCTTGCCGTTGAAGCGGTCGCTCCACTCCTCCTGCTTGCTGTAGGTGGCGGTGCAGGTGGCGCCGCCCGGGGTGGGCGTGCCGCCGCCGGAGGAGCCGCCGAGGGTGGTCAGGACGGCGGTGTACGCGGGCTTCTTGTTGTAGTCGGAGTCGAAGAGCAGCGGGGTGCCGCTGGAGCGCCAGGAGTATTTGTCGGTGATGCCCCAGACGGTGATGCCGGTGCAGCGGGTGACGGCGAGGCAGGCCTTGACGACGTTGGTGTAGTCGGTGGCCTGTGTGGTGCCGGAGCCTTCGATGTCGAGTTCGGTGATCTGGACGTCGACGCCGAGGTCGGCGAAGCGCTGGAGGTTGGCCTGGTAGTCGGAGGGGACCGGGGAGTTGCTGTTGAAGTGGGACTGGAAGCCGACGCAGTCGATCGGTACGCCGCGGGACTTGAAGTCCTTGACCATGTTGTAGACGGCGTTGCTCTTCGCGTTGATGCCGTCGGTGTTGTAGTCGTTGTAGCAGAGCTTGGCGTCGGGATCGACGCTGCGGGCGGTGCGGAAGGCCTCCTCGATGAAGCCGTTGCCGAGTTTGTCCTGGAAGGGCGAGCTGCGCCGGGCGCCGCTGGAGCCGTCCTGGAAGGCCTCGTTGACGACGTCCCAGGCGTAGATCTTGCCCTTGTAGTGCTGCATGACCTGGGTGATGTGGTTGTTCATGGCGGTGCGCAGGTCGCTTGCGCCCAGGCCGGAGACCCAGGAGGGCAGCTGGGAGTACCAGACCAGCGTGTGCCCGCGGATCTTCATGCCCTTGCCCTGGGCGTGGCCGACGATCTGGTCGGCGGCGCCGAAGGTGAAGGTGTTGCGGGTGGATTCGGTGGCGTCCCACTTCATCTCGTTCTCCGGCGTGACCGCGTTGAACTCGCGGTCGAGGGTGCCGGCGTAAGCGGATTCGCCGAGGTGGCTCGCCGCGACCGCGGTGCCGAAATAGCGGCCCTTGGCGGCCGCGGCCGAGCCGAGGGTGTCGTCGGCGGCGGCGGCGGTGTGCGACAGGGCCGTGACCATCGTCGCGGTCAGCAACGCGGTGGCGACCGTCCCGGCCGTCCGCCTGGGCAGTGATTTAGGCATGAGCATGCCATCTCCTCTATCGAAACTTTCGTCACTTCGATCGAATGTGACGGGCAGATTACGAACCCCGGCAGCGACGGTCAACGGTCTTGGACCACCCTTCCGAGACTCGGGTGGGATCGACGTGCGGGAAGCGGAGGGACAGTTGCACTTCTGCCGGACTGGTTGACGCCACTCCCCGCTGCCCCTAACGTGACGCGGCACGTTCCCGAAAGACCTCCGAATGTTTCGACACGGGAGCCGATGAAATGATCCGAAGAAGGCCGAGACCACGACCCCTTCTGACAGCCGTGCTCGCGGTCCTGGCACCGCTGCTGGCCATGCTGACCCTGTCCGCGCCGGCCGCCCACGCGGCCTCCCTGACGGAGGTCACCGGCTTCGGCGCCAACCCGAGCAACCTGCGCATGTACGTCTACCGGCCGGACAGCGCGCCGGCCCGACCCGCGGTCCTGGTCGCCGTGCACTACTGCACCGGTTCCGGGCCGGCCTTCTACTCCGGCACCGAGTTCGCCTCGCTGGCCGACCGGTACGGCTTCCTCGTGATCTACCCCTCGGTGACCCGCAGCGGCGGCTGCTTCGACGTCTCGTCGCCGCAGGCGCTCAAGCGCGGCGGCGGCAGCGACCCGGTCGGCATCGTGTCGATGGTCACCTACGCCGAACAGCACTACGGCGCCGACCCGAACCGCGTCTACGTCACCGGCGCCTCGTCGGGCGCGATGATGACCAACGTCCTGCTCGGGGACTACCCCGACGTCTTCAAGGCCGGAGCAGCCTTCTCGGGCGTGCCCTTCGGCTGTTTCGCGACGACCGACGGCTCCGGCTGGAACAGCGCCTGCGCCAACGGAACCGTGACCAAGACCCCCCAGCAGTGGGGTGATCTGGTGCGCGGCGCCTACCCGGGGTACAGCGGGCCCCGGCCCCGGATGCAGCTGTGGCACGGCACCGAGGACACCACGCTGCGCTATCCGAACTTCGGCGAAGAGATCAAGCAGTGGACCAACGTCCTCGGTGTGAGCCAGACGCCCGCGTCCACCGACCACCCGCAGTCCGGCTGGACCCGCACCCGCTACGGCGGCACCGGCACCCAGGCCCCCGTCGAGGCCATCAGCATCCAGGGCGTCGGACACACCCTGCCGGCCGCGGGCATGGCCGCACGCGCCATCTCCTTCTTCGGACTGGACTCCGGGACCACCCAGCCGCCGACCGAGCCGCCCACATCACCGGCCGGCGCCTGCAAGGTGACGTACTCCGCCAGCACATGGGACGCCGGACTGACGGCCTCGATCACCGTGACCAACACCGGCACCGAACCGGTCGACGGATGGGCGCTGACGTTCACCCTGCCGGCCGGACAGGCCATCACGTCCGGCTGGAACGCCCAGTTCTCGCCTTCCACCGGCACCGTGACCGCACGGAACGCCGCCTACAACGCCTCCCTGGCTCCGGGCGCCTCGACCACCCTCGGTTTCCAGGCCACTCACACCGGCGACACCTCCGCCCCGGCGTCCTTCAGCCTCAACGGAGCGACCTGCGCGACGAGTTGACCTATCGCTCCGCACGGAACAGCTGGTGACGCACCTGTTCGTCACCCCGGCGTGCCCGGACCGCCCTCCTGCCAGGGGGGCGGTCCGGGCACGCCCGCGCTGGGCTGTCCGGCCGTCCACGAGGTGTTCAAGAAGGCGGTGCCGTGACAGAAGGCGGCCTCGAAACCGCGTCCGTGATGCCCGTGCGGCCGTCGCGGTGGTAGGCGCTTGAACTGCGCGGAAGTCGCCGTGAGGTGTGTGCTCGCCCCGTGGTCGCCGCCGCGTCCACCGGGTCGGCGGCCCGTCACACCATCAGGCCACCTCCGCGCAACAGCCTCCGGGAGCGCCGCGGTCACTCGTAGAGTCGGCCCAGTCGCCGTGAAGGAGGCACAATGTTCCACGACTCGACCGAACTGGCGCGTATCGGGCGTGTGCTGGAGGAGGCCCACTCCCTGCTGGAGGGTGAACACAAGCGTCTGGAGCTGCAGTACGGGCCGACACCGTACGACGCCGTCGCGGGCAGCCCCGCGCAGACGCTGCGCGGCATCTCGGACCTCTCCGGTTCCGTGGCCACGGCACTCAAGCAGTTCGCCCTGGCCGTCGGCTACTCCGTCCTCGGCCTGGACGAGCGAGCCGGCCACATGCTCGAAGTGGCACGGATGAAGCCCGTGTGTTTCCCGTCCGGCGCGGACCGCATGGCGCGTCCGCTCGGCGAGGCCACCGTACGGGCGATGGAGCTGATCCGAGACCTCGGCTTCTTCCCCGAGGAGACCGCGGTCGCGACCGACGTGGCCCTCGCGGCCCCGCAGGCGACGTATCCGCCGGCCGACTGGCACGCGTACGAACGCGAGCGGCGCGACCGGTCCGGACGACAGTGACCATCCGCCCCGGCCGGCGGCCGCGCCCCTCCGGCACGACACTCACGCGCAGTGCGGCCGTGGTGGACGAAGGGCGGTGGCGCGGGCGCCGCGGTCAGGCGGCCATGCCGCGCTGCCGCCTGATGGGTTCGCCCACCCGGTGCAGGTGTGTCAGGGCCTCGCGGTAGGAGCGGAGCAGACCGGTCTCGTGGTACGGCACGCCGATCTCCGCGCAGTACGCGCGCACGACGGCCTGGGCGCGACGCAGATGCGGGGTGGGCATGCTCGGGAAGAGGTGGTGCTCGATCTGGTAGTTGAGCCCGCCGAGCAGCACATCGGTGAGGCGGCCACCGCGGACGTTGCGGGAGGTGAGGACCTGGCGACGCAGGAAGTCGGGCCGCTCGTCGCCGCTGAGGGTGGGCATGCCCTTGTGGTTCGGGGCGAAGGTGCAGCCCAGGTAGACGCCGAAGAGGCACTGGTGCACGGCGAGGAACGCGACCGCCTTGCCGGGCGGGAGCACCAGGAACAGCGCCGAGAGGTAGGCGGCGATGTGCAGGAGGAGGAGTCCGGCCTCCAGCGTGCGGTGTTTCATGGACGGCGAGCGCAGCGCCCGGACGCTCGCGACGTGCAGGTTGAAGCCCTCCAGCGTCAGCAGCGGGAAGAACAGCCATGCCTGGTGGCCGCCGATGAGACGGGCCAGGCCCCGGCTGTCGCGTGCCTGGGCGGTGGACCACACCAGGATGTCCGGGGCGACGTCCGGGTCCAGTTCCTCGTGGTTGGGGTTGGCGTGGTGGCGGGTGTGCTTGTTCATCCACCAGCCGTAGCTCATGCCGATTCCCAGGTTCCCGAAGAGCCGGCCCCATATCCGGCTCGGCCGGCCGCGCCGGAACACCTGACGGTGCGCCAAGTCGTGGGCGACGAGCGCGGCCTGGCCGTACATCAACGCCAGGAAGCCGGCTACCGCGAGCTGCCACCAGCTGTCCCCGAGCGCGAGGAATGCGCCCCAGCCCGCCGCCGTCAGTGCGACGACCAGCCCCAGCCGTACCGCGTAGTAGCCGGGACGGCGCCGCATCAGCCCCGCCTCGGTGATACGGCGGGACAGCCGGGAGAAGTCGCTTCCGGCTCCGGGGACAGGGGAAGGCTCGGCGGGCACCGTGAGCAGGGCCACGGCCTGCGGGGAAAACGTCATGCCACCGAGTCTCGGCATGCCCGTCCCCACGGGACAGCCTGCCAGGCACCGCTTCCAACCGGGGGATTACCCCAGGGCCGCCGGGGTGGTGCCACCCCTGCGACCCCTCTGACCTGCGCCGAAAGGAGACGACGAACCCGAGCCCCGAGGCGGCGGCCAAAGCCGCGAGGTCAGTGGGCCAGGGTGGGAAGCGGGGCGGTCGGGCTGACGGGCGGGCTGAGCCGGTCGGCCCCCGGTGATACGGGCACGGCGGCGAACATGGCGTCCTGCCGGGCCTGGAGCTCCTTCTTCCGGGCCGGGCCGGTGGAGGGCAGGCGCTGCTCCTCGTACAGCAGGTGGGTGGCCTCCTGGGCGTGCTTGCTGGCGGGGGTGTGGAACTGGACCTCGAAGAGCTGCCCGGAGCGCGGGGCGCGCCAACCGGTGTTGAGGCCCTTGTAACCGCCGCTCCGGCCCCAGGTGTTGGACCACTTGGTGGTGTCGTTGCCCCAGGCGGACAGCAGGGCGGACGCGGTGGTGACGCCTTCGGTGTAGGCGGCGTCCGGCCACTGGAGGGTGTAGCGGACGGCGTCGCTCAGCCTTGCCAGGACCGTGTCCACGTTCTGCTCGGGGTGTTCCTCGAGGGACGTGGCGACCTTCCGCTTGAGGGAATCGGGTGACTTGAGGCGGTGCTCGAAGCCGACCAGCTCCGCGCCCGACGCGAGGGCGGCGGCGCGCACGTCCACGGTGATCGACCGCTCGGCCTCCTTCGTCCGGTCGACGTAGGTGTCCACCTTCGCGTTGTCGGCGGCGTTCAGCGTGAGCCCGCCCTCCCCCTTCCAGCCGCCGGCGCCGTCGGGGGCGGCGGTCGCCGCCGGCCCGGCACCGAGGGCCAGCGCGGTGGCGAGCGCCGCCGTGAGCAGGCCCCGGCCGACGGCGGGTGTGGTGGTCGTGCTGTTCGTCATGGACTGTGCCTTCACGTCGCGGAGATGACCTTGTGAAAGACACAACCGGCGCGGTGTCCGGACGGTTACTGTCTCGTGCCGAACCTGCACGGCCGGGCGCGCGGAACCCGGATACCGCTCCGCGAGCGCCGTCGCGCCGGCCGAGCGGTGGTCTCAGCGCCCGACGAACACCGTGGCCGACGCCGTCGCGCTCGTGTGCAGGTCGTCGCCCGGCCAGCCGACGGTGTAGGTCACCTGGCGCCGGGTGCGCGGCAGGTCGTCGATGGTGAAGGTGCCGTCGGCGGCGACGGTCACCGACGACAGGGTGCCGGTGCCGAGCCGGTCCGTGCGCTTCACGGTGAGCGTGGCCCGCTCGGGCAGGGCCTTGCCCTGTGCGGTGAACGTGCCGGTGAGGTGGACGCCCTCGCTCATGGTGGCCTCTTCCGGCCCGGCCAGCGTGATCGAGGCGGGCGCCTTGCCGACCGTCACGGTGTGGGTGACATCGGCGGCGGGGCGGTGGGCGAGGTCGCCGAGGAACGACACCCGGTACGTGGCCGCGCCGACCAGGCCGGGCTCGTCCAGGACGGTGAAGGTGCCGTCCTCCTTGACGGTCGCCGTGCCGAGCTGGTGGGTGCCGTTCGCGTCCTCGCGCACGGCGGTCACCTTCAGCGGCTGGGCGGGCGCGGGCCCGTCCCACTCCAGCCGGCCGCGCACCGACAGCGGCTCACCCGCGACGGCTCCGGAGGGACTGTGGGTGAGGTCGCCGGTGAAACGGGTGTCGTACTGGGCGGCCGGCGGCTGGATGACGTGCAGCCAGTACGACTGGCCGGTGCCGCCCCGGGTGACCGCGAAGAGCCGGGAGCCGTCCTGGGACCAGGCCAGGCCGCGCGGGGCGACGCCGTCGCCGTCGAGGCTGCCCTCGAAGGCGAACTCCAGCGGCGGCGTGCCGTCGGCCGGGTCGGCGCTCTGCACCAGCAGGTCGGGCGTGCCGCCGGCGGCCTGGGCGCCCCGGGCGATGTAGGTGCCGTCGCCGCTGAAGGCGACCGCGGTGGACGTCGCGCCGGCGGGCAGCGCGGGGTACTGTCCGGAGGCGTCCGACAGGTCACCGGCGTTCAGCAGTCGGGTGCCCGCGGTCGCGTCGGCCACGGCCACCTTGGTGCCGTCCGCGCTCGCCGCCATGTCCCGCAGGTCGAGGGCGCCCTTGCCGTCGCCGTCCGCGAACCGGCGGGCGGCGTCCCGGACCGGGGTGGCGCCGCTGACGTCGAACGAGGTGAGGAACGGGTTCGCGGCACCGCTCTCCTTGGGCTGGCCCATGAGGAGACGGTTCTGCCCGCGGGCCCCCGGGGCCAGCTGGAGCCGGCCGACGTCGATCCAGCCGGTCGAGTTGACCGCGCCGTCGGCGAGCATGTTCAGGGTGGTGGAGGCCGTGGCGCACTGGTAGTTCTGATAGACGTAGGTGCTGGTGCTCCACACCCTGTTCCCGGCGAAGACGAGTTGCCGGCCGCAGCTGTCGTAGGCGGCGCCGTACCCGCCGTTCGGCTGGAGTGTGCCGGTGTCGTAGGTGACGACGCGGCCGCGCTCGCCCACGTACAGCGTCGCGGCATCCTCGCTGAGCGCCACGCCCGAGACCGCCAACTCGCGCTGGAGCGTGGCGATCCGCTGCCCCTGGAAGTCGTAGACCAGTACCGTGCCGTCGGAGTTGGCCTCGGGCTGGTCGGCGATGTAGACGCGCTGGTGCACCGAGTCGACGGCCAGGCCCGAGTACGTCGCGATCGGCAGCTTGGCCACCGCGTCGAAGGCCGCCGCGTGGGCCGCGGGCGCGGCGGCGACGGTGAGTCCGGTCCCGGCGAGCGCGGCGGCGAGCAGGGTGGCCGCGAGACGTCCGGGTCGCTGTGCTGTATTCAACTGTGCCCCCCACAGGCTGAGTAGAGCACCTCACCGGTGCCGGTGAGACGCCTGTGAAGGCCATGAAACAGGTGTGAAGATCGCTTGGGCAAGGGGGCGCGCCCGACCGGCCCCGGGGTCTCCGGCCGACTC